>NZ_JBXWNC010000014.1:0-133304 GCF_059610165.1 Ruegeria sp. YTSA135
CTCCAACGCGCACAGGGTTCAGTTCAAAAACAGCCACGAGGTAGAAGTGGACTCCGCCCCCGATTGGGGCGGCGATCCGGCCAACACCAACCCCGAACAGGCACTGGCTTCGGCCCTGTCGAGCTGCCATATGATGACCTTCCTAGCGCTCTGCGCCAAGGCTGGCTGGCCGGTGGCCAGCTACCACGACTACGCCGAGGCACATCTGGGCAGGAATCCCAAGGGTCGGATGTCCGTCATCCGGATCGATCTGCACCCCGTGGTGCGCTTTGACACCGGTTTCAACGTCAGCGACGCGCAGCTGGCCGAGATGCAACACCGCGCCCATCGCTACTGCTTCATCGCCAACACGTTGGCCGACACGGTCGAAATCAACATCAAGTAATCTCTTTCGAAGGATCTGATCCGTGCAAGAAAGCGGCATCCTGCTGCGCGACCTGGATGCCGCTGGCATCCTGCGCCTGACCCTGAACGACATCAAACGCCGCAACGCGCTTTCCGAGGCAATGCTGGCGGTTCTGTCGGAAGCCTTTGCCGAAGCGGGAGAAAACCCGCAGGTGCGCGTTGTAGTTCTGGCGGCAAACGGCCCGGCCTATTGCGCAGGTCATGACCTCAAGGAGATGATTGCTGGACGCGTGGCTGCTGACGGCGGACGAGCCTATTTTGCCAAGGTGATGTCGATGTGCTCTGCCACAATGCAGGCGATCGTGAACTGCCCCAAGCCGGTGATTGCCGAGGTTACGGGGATTGCCACCGCGGCGGGCTGCCAGCTGGTGGCCAGCTGTGACTTGGCCTTTGCCGAGGACACCGCGCAGTTCAGCACGCCAGGGGTGCATATCGGACTGTTCTGTTCGACACCGATGGTGGCCCTGTCGCGCAATATTGCCAGCAAGCATGCAATGGAGATGCTGCTGACCGGCAACATGACTCCGGCCCGGCGGGCAGAAGAGATCGGCTTGATAAACCACGCGGTCCCGCCCGCGCAGCTGCGGGAGGCCACGATGGAGATGGCCCGCAAAATCGCATCCAAGTCCGTCATGACCCTGGCCACCGGCAAACGAGCCTACTATGCGCAACGGGAAATGCCCTTGGCCGACGCCTATACCTATGCCTCCGGAGTGATGGTGGACAACATGCTCGCCCGCGATGCTGAAGAGGGCATAAGCGCCTTCATTGAAAAACGTAGGCCCGAATGGCAGGATCAATGAGACCATGACGGAAAACCCGTATAACACCGGTCTGGACCGCACCCCCGCGAACTATCAACCTTTGACGCCGTTGACTTTCCTGGACCGCGCTGCCAGCGTCTTTCCCAATCGGACCGCAATAGTGCATGGGCGGCTGCGACGCAGCTATGCAGAGTTTTTTGCGCGCTCGCGGCGGCTTGCTTCGGCCCTGACAAAGAACGGTATCGGCTGTGGCGACACCGTGTCGGTGGTACTGCCCAATACTCCCGCCATGCTGGAATGCCATTACGGCGTGCCGATGTGCGGCGCGGTGCTGCATTCGATCAACACAAGGTTGGATGCGGCGGTAATCGCATTCCAGCTCGACCACGCTATGTCGAAACTGTTGATTGTGGACCGAGAGTTCATGCCGCTGATGCAGGAGGCTCTGGCACTCGCCACGGTTTCACCGGTCCTGATCCAGTACGACGATCCAGAGTATGACGGTGCTCA
Organism: Ruegeria sp. YTSA135; assembly: GCF_059610165.1. Taxonomy (NCBI): domain Bacteria; kingdom Pseudomonadati; phylum Pseudomonadota; class Alphaproteobacteria; order Rhodobacterales; family Roseobacteraceae; genus Ruegeria; species Ruegeria sp. YTSA135. The sequence continues at coordinate 1,680 of NZ_JBXWNC010000014.1, forward strand.
AACAGATGCGAACGCCGCCGACTATGAGGTATTCCTGACCCGCGGCAACCCGGATTTTGTCTGGCGAATGCCCGAGAATGAGTGGGATGCGATTTCGATCAATTATACATCCGGCACCACCGGCGACCCCAAGGGCGTGGTCTCGCACCACCGGGGTGCCTATCTGCTGGCGCAGGGTAATGCGCTAACCACCTCAATGCAGAAACACGCGGTCTATCTTTGGACTTTGCCGATGTTCCACTGCAACGGCTGGTGTTTCCCCTGGACGCTGTCTGCCATTGCGGGCACCCATGTGTGTCTACGCCAGGTCCGGGCGGAACCGATCTGGAACGCACTAGCGGACGAAGGTGTAACCCACCTGTGCGGTGCCCCCATCGTGATGTCGCTGTTGGTCTCGGCCCCGCAGGAGGCCAAGCGCGACCTGGCCCAGCCGGTGCAATTCTTTACGGCCGCTGCGCCACCGCCCGAAAGCCTGTTGGCGGATATGAAAGCCGCAGGCTTTGAGGTGACCCATCTGTACGGGCTGACCGAAACCTATGGTCCTGCGGTGGTCAATGACTGGCATCGCAGCTGGGCCGATCTGCCGCCCGCCGAGCAAGCCGCGCTGAAGGCGCGCCAAGGCGTACGCTACCTCCCGCTGGAGCAGTTGGACGTGATGGACCCGGAAACCATGCAGTCGGTGCCGCGCGACGGCCAGACTATGGGCGAGGTGATGTTTCGCGGAAACGTCGTGATGAAGGGCTACTTCCGCAACCCCAAGGCCACCGAGGAGGCCTTTGCCGGTGGCTGGTTCCACTCCGGGGATCTGGGGGTCATGCATCCCGATGGCTACATCCAGCTCAAGGACAGGTCAAAGGACATTATTATCTCGGGCGGCGAGAATATCTCCTCTATCGAGGTCGAGGAGGCGCTTTACCGCCACCCGGCGGTTGAGGTGGCTGCCGTGGTGGCAATGCCGCACGAAAAATGGGGCGAAACCCCCTGTGCATTTGTTGAATTGTCCAAGGGGCAGAAGGCCGATGCAGAGATCCTGCGCAGCTGGTGTCGCGGCTGTCTGGCGCCCTACAAGGTTCCCGGCAGGTTTGTGTTCATGTCGATACCAAGGACCTCGACCGGGAAGATCCAGAAATTTGCTTTGCGCGAACTGGCAAAGAAAATTGCGTCCTGACCAAAGGCGCCGCACTTAAGCCAGCGGGTTGCTTTAAAAATGCAGCCAACGTTCGAAAAGGCAGGCAGCGGTATCGCACGCTATAGAAGTAAAAACGGCTTTTAAGGGTCGAGGTCAGTCCGGTCAATGGAAGCTTGGAACGGGTTCCTACCCGTTCGTGTCCCACGCGGCGTTCGGTAGTTTTGGTCCGGGGCAGGCGTTCGGAAAAATTTACTGAGTGTTTGTTGTGCTAGAAAGAGCAGCCGTTCGCATTGATGTAGAACCATAAGATCGAACAAAAGAACGCCATCTTAGATGGATAGGCAATCTTTTTACATGCTAAAGCCTTGCTGATTGTGCCGTTTGGCTCAGCAAGAAGACTTAGAGCGACGACTCTCATGGTGCATAACAGTAGTCGATATGATACCTTGTCAGCCCTGTAACATCGGGGGGAATACTTATGCCAAAGTTCATAACAACGGGTCGCTTGACCAAGTCTGGGGTTGACGGGTTGATGGCGAAACCGGAAGACCGCATGCCCTCTTTGAAGGCTCTTACCGATGCCGTTGACGCCAAAATTCTCTCTTACTACCTGACAACAGGTCGCAACGATTTTGTTATGATTACTGAAGGGGCGGATATGGAAAGCGCGGTATCAGCAATTATGGTCGCAGTGCATTCTGGTTCCGTCAGCGACGTGGAAACTGTGCAGGCCTGGACTTCAGCGGAGTTCGCAGAAATGGCGAATACCGCCAACGACATCATTGGGAAATACCAAGCGCCCGGAAGCTGATCTCATCCGTTTGCCGGCCGGCCGCTTCAACCGCCAAACTGAAGCAATGTGTGTTCGACCGCTAAGGGCTCGACGTAATCATTCGCGTCCTTCTGTCCGTTGACTGCTTAGGCGTGAATAGCAGACCCAACTTTTCGAAGAGCCAAGGTCCATCATGTGGACAAAGCAGCCCAATGCTGTCGTGGCATCGCGGATTGCCTTGACCGAAATCGCAGAGTAAGCCTCAGGTGCCGTTCTCGCCATCACCGTCTTCCCCGCCCTCGCCCTGTTCGGCAGACCAGGCTCCTGCCGTCTCGATCGCTACGGCCGAGGCCGTGGGCAAAACGCCGAGATAGGCATCCGTCTCAGAAGCTTGCGGCGCTGCGCGCCGCGACATGCGATAGGCGGCGTAAAGCGCGAGGTTAGTGAAAGTAGCGCCCGTGACGAGCCAAAACCCGCCCGGTCCCAGGCCTTGCATGGCCCAACCGGTCAGGAGAGGCCCCAGAATTGCCACCAGTCCAAAGGTGAAGACAAGGCCGCCGGAGGCGGCGTCCATGTCCTCGGTCGGCAAGTAGTCATTGGTATATGCCAGCAAAAGCGCGTAGAGCGGTGTCGTCATGCCGTCTGCAAGAAACGCTGCGGCCATGATCGGCTAAAGAGTACGCTCCACAGTCGGGAGAGGGCCGATGCCCGCTATCCAGCCAAGCCCACAGGCCAGCGCACCCCTCGCAGCCGTCCCAAGGATCACTTTGCGGCGGTCCAGTCGGTCCGACAGCCAGCCAGTTGGAAACTGCAAAACCAGTGCTCCAGCGAAGAGCATCGCGACGAAAAGTGCGATCTCATTCGCCGCCATAGCGATCTCGCTGCCGAAGATCGCCCCCATTCCGGATTGGGTGCCATAGATGCTGCCAAGAAGGAAAATGCCAATTGCGCCAAGTGGCGAACCCGAAACAAGATCGCGGAAAGACATCGGGCGCGCGACCTCTACCGCCGGGGCAGGCGTGACGGACAAAAGGATCGGCGCGAAAGAGACGGAGACAAGGATCAATGCCGCGACGAAGAGGGCTGAGGTTGCCGCATCTTCGAGCGTCAAAAGACCCTGCGCGCCGATAATCCCGAGGGTTCGCGCTATCATGTAGGTCGACAAAACCTTGCCGCTCTACTCGTTGATTGTGGCGTTGTTCAGCCAGCTTTCCGCTGTGACATAAATGCCGGACATGCATAATCCGACGAGCACCCTCAGCAGTGTCTAGACCCAGGGTTCTGCCAGCAGTGTGAAGGCAATGAGTCCGGCTGACATGAAGCTACCCAGCGCCGCGAAGACCCTAACGTGTCCGACCCGCTTGATCAGCAACGGCGTGAAACGGGCTTCGGACAGTAAGCCGAGAAAGTAACCAGACGTTACGATGGCAAGTTCCGCCGCAGAGAATCCCTCAATCCCCCCGCGCAGTCCGATCAACGTGAAGTGCATACTGTTGCCAAGCATAATCAGGACGATGCCAAGCAGAAATGCCCAGACGCCCGAAAGGACTTGCACCATGGGCTGGATCTCAATTCATTCGGTTGCCAAGTTTATCTGAAGCGTCGCCCGACACGAGATGCCCTGTCGTCACCGTAACCGCTTATTTTCGATGATTTGCGACATAGCTTCCTGCAACGCGAGCCGGCATACCCAGAATTTGGACTGAACGCTGTTCCATTCTCGATAACGGTGACCGTCCAACGTTCACCACTGCAGCGCCATTCTGCGGTCAAGCTTACGCCGTTCGGCCGTTGCCGCGCTGATAGGTCACGGTCTCAGTCGTCGAAAATGGAAACGCCGCCGATTGACGTTCGGCGGCGTTCCAAGAGCTACGCCATAAAATTTCACTGCCGAAATGGGCCTGGCGTTCTACTTCGCCGATGAGGGTGCCATGACCGCTGCACGTTCCGTGCGCAATCCCATGACAATGCAGACGCACAGAAGCACGAGGACGACCGCAAACGGCAAGCCGGTGGAAATCACCATGGATTGCAGCGAGGCCAATCCCCCTGCCGAAAGCAGCAGCACGATGGCGACCGCGCCCTCGAACGTGCACCAGAACACCCGTTGCGGCACAGGCGCGTCGATCTTGCCTCCCGCTGTGATCGTATCAATCACGAGGCTGCCTGAGTCCGACGAGGTGACAAAGAACACGATCACGAGAATGATACCCACAAGCGAAGTGATGGATGCCAGCGGAAGCTGCGACAGCATCTCGAAGAGCTTCAGTTCCAGCGGCGCGTTTACGACGCCTTCGTAGCCATCCACGAGAAATTGCTGGATTGCCGTACCGCCGAAAACGCTCATCCACAGGACGCAGACGAGAGACGGGATTAGTAGAACGCAGATGATGAACTCTCGCACCGTGCGACCGCGGCTGACGCGCGCGATGAACATTCCGACAAAGGGCGACCAGGAAATCCACCACGCCCAGTAGAAGGCCGTCCAGCCTTGGACAAAGTTCGTGTCCTCGCGTCCGAACGGGTTCATCAACGCTGGTAGATACTCGAAATACGCGCCCAGCGACGAGAAGAAGCCCGAGATAAGCGCCAATGTGGGGCCGACCAGCAGTACAAACAGCAAGAGAAGTACGGCAAGCCCCATGTTGATCTCGGACAGGCGTTTGACCCCACCGTCGAGACCGCGGATGACAGAGATCAGTGCCACGATGGTGATTGCGGTGATTAGAATCACAAGCAGTGCGCCACTATCAATCGTCCCCGAGTCTTCTGTGTTGCCGAAAGGCAGCCCCAGGAAGCTCCGCGTTCCCTCCTCCGCGACACCGGAGCCGTAGAGAACCGTAAGCCCATTCGCCGCCTGCGTTGCGCCGAAGCCGAGCGACGTTGCGAGTCCGAAAAGAGTTGCGAACACCGCAAGCGTATCGATGACATGGCCCGTCCAGCCCCAGACCCGGTCCCCAAAGATCGGGTAAAAGGCCGAGCGGATCGTCAGTGGCAGCCCCTTGTTGTAGGTGAAAAGCGCCAGGGCAAGCGCAACCACGGCATACATGGCCCAAGGATGCAGGCCCCAATGGTAGATCGTAGCAGCCATGCCAAGGCGTACCGCCTCGGCCTCGTTCCCAGCTGCGCCGCCGAGCGGAGCCCAGTCGGTTCGCAAACCGTCCTCGCCAATCGTCGTCCCTCCAAGGGACGAGGCGAAGTGACTCATCGGCTCGCTAACACCATAGAACATCAGCCCGATGCCCATACCAGCGGCAAAAAGCATCGCGAACCACCCGACATAGCCATAATCAGGTGTCGCGTCAGCACCTCCCAGCCTTACCGATCCGAGGGGAAGCACGATCAGGGCGAGGCAAAACAGAACGACGAGGTTACCTACCGACAGGAAGAACCAATCGAAGGTTTGAGTCACGAAAGAGAACATGGCCGAAAAGGCCGTGCCGGCATAATCCGGCAGAGCGAGAGTGAAGAAAACGAAGGCCATCACCACAAGTCCCGAGATCGCGAAGACCGGGTTGTGGATGTCAAACGGGATGGGCCCGACGTTGCCTTCCACGTTGTCTTGCCCGATGTCGTAGTCCGTCTTGATAAGGTGATGGTCGCCCTCAGGGGAAGGTATGCCCTGGGCGTCGACGTCTTCGGTATAATTTTGGTCGGTCATCGTTACGTTCCCTGTTCTGGCGTTTGTTGCGGTGTCCGGTTCGGCGTCATGCGCGCACTAGCATCACCGATGCGCTTGTGTGCGAAGCGACCCGTCCACCGTGAGAGCCGAGGTCGAAATGGCGCGGAATGTGCGAGGCCATGATCACGAGGTCGGCATCGAGGTCGCTTACTGCCTTTTCGAGCACATGGTCGATCTCGACGGCCGGGTCGTGCGACATTACGGCATGTGCAGCCGTGTCCGGAATTCCATGCTTGGCCTTCTGTGCCGCGGCAAATTCTGCGAGCTTCGCGCCGAACTCCTCTGGGTTATGGGCCACCGAACTTGGTTGGGGACCTGTAACACCGACGTACGACACTCGCGCGCTGTAGTGCCCGGCCAGATCCGCCGCGACCTTCAGCGCAGACTGCAACGCGTCAGGATGCGCAAGGTCGACCGGCACCATGATGTGATTAAACAATAGAAAATCCCTCCTTTGCCTAGAGCCGGTCATTTCAGGGGGGAACACGTACACCGTCACGGTGATGCTAGCAGAACGCGGCCCTGAAATGCCGCCTCGTTTTCATCTGTGTAACAAATTGGCCTGCATTTGCAAAGCGAAGCACCCAGATCACCTGCGCCTGCGCTGAACCGTCGTGAGGGAGTCTCTGAGGTCGTCGGTGCTGGGAAATGATCGTTGATTGCCGCGTCTGAAGGGCTATGGTTTACCCGTGAAGTAGTCGCTTACTCGGTGTCGACATATCATCGGTTTGTACCAAGCGCGGCGGATGTCGTGAATTTTCGGACCGAGCGCGGCGTCATCGTCAGCCGTAAGTCTATCCGTCCCTGGGTGAACTGGTTCGGGCCCCAAGTTCGCGGCTTGTATCCGGCGCTATCGTCCCCGGCCAGCCGTCATATGGTGCATGGACGAGATCGTCGTTTCGATCAACGGAGTGAAACATTGGCTGATGCGGGCCATTGATGCCAACGGAGACGTCCAAGACGAGCTGATGTTCCAACCTCCAATGGCACTTCCTTTTCCTCGACCACCCCGCTACCAGACCTTGAGGTGGCTTTCATGCAACAGCGGATGCTGCAGATCGAAGAACCCCACCAGTCAAGATTTGGTCGAGACTTTCGATGACCGTTTTTGCCCATGTTTCATTCGCGAACAGCTTTTGGGGCAACAAACCGTCTGCCATTTTCAAGGCACCAAAGATTGCCCTTGCGTCTTTTTTTCCCGCCAACAGTTTATGGATTTCCCGCTCTCTCGGATCGCGAAGATTATAGTGATTTCCGTTTTCGGATTTTCCCAGTAGGTATCGGAACCAGACCGCTGTCGCGAATGCGTAGGTCTGGATGGATGCGCCTTCTACCAACGCTTCTTCTGCGGGTTCAAAAATACGTTGAGGCATTTTCATGCTGCCATCCATCGCGATCTGGTAGGTCGCATGCTGGATGTCGGGGTTCTCGAAGCGTTCGATTAGCTTGTGTGAGTAGGTGGTATAGTTAACCCCGGCCAGTGGCGTTAACTTCGTGCTGACTGCGGCCAAATGGAGTTGCACAAGATCGCGCAGCTCTGGGGTACTCATACATTCGCTGACGGTTTTTATCCCAGCCACATGTCCGGCGTAGGCCAAAAGCGAGTGCGATCCATTCAGCATTCGCAGCTTCATCTTTTCATACGGAGCAACGTCTTCGACAAAAATCGCTCCGGCGGCATCCCAGGCAGGGCGATCATATTTGAAGTCGTCTTCTATCACCCACTGGCTGAATGGCTCTGTCTGTACAGGAACCGCATCAAAAACTCCCACGGTTTTCGTTGCTTCTTCGACAAAGTCATCCGTTGTTTCGGGCGTTATTCTATCCACCATCGTTGATGGGAAGGTCACATTGTTTTTGATCCAGTTCGAAAGATGCGGATCAATCCTGTCAGAGAAGTCCAGCACAACATGTCTTGTGATTTCACCATTGTTGGGAAGGTTGTCACAACTGAGCACTGTGAACCCTTTCAATCCCAGATTGCGGCGTTCACTTAGAGATTTAACGATAAGACCCGGAACGCTGATCGGTTGGTCGAACTCGGCAAGATCGTGACGGATGGTTGCGTTGTCCAAATCCAGCCTATGATCGTGTGTGTTGTAGCAATACCCTTTTTCAGTAACAGTCAGACTAACGATTTTCACATCTGGTGATGTCAGCAGCGCCATGACTTCGGCGCGCTGAATTCGAAGTGCAAGAGCCGTGGAAATACTGGCTATGATACGCGCGCGGGTCTGGCTTGGTGCTTTTTTAATCAGAGTATAGAAACCGTCTTGTTTGGCCAACTTTTGCGCAATTTCAGTTGAGCGCATGCTGATAGCCGCAATGCGCCAGTCCCCACCAGATGCTGCCAGCGCGGTGTCAGTATATGCCGCTTGATGTGCACGATGGAACGCCCCAAGCCCGATGTGGACAATCCCCGTTCCATGTGTGGTGGGATCGTACCCGGGGCGTCCGACATTGCGAGAGGCGTTTGAAAGTGAACGCCCACTTAACCGCAGGTCATCGGCGGCTTTCATATGACAATCCATCAATCAAACCCCGTAGTTCCGCTAGGCCCTTGAGACGTCCTATTGCCGGGTAACCGGGTTGAGCCTTGCGCGTCAGATCATCCAGAATGTCCTGACCATGATCGGGCCGAAGTGGAATCGAATGGTCGGCGCGGCCAGAAGATTTGCGTCGGTTTTCTTCGCGAAGGATTGCGGCGACCAAACTGGGCATGTCGACATCACCACTCAGATGTTCGGATTCGTGAAATGATCCAAACACACCATCATGCTCGCGGCGGACGTTGCGAAGATGCAGGAAATGAACCCTGTCACCCAATCGATCCATCATGCCCGACAGATCATTGTCGGACCGGGCCCCCAATGAGCCCGAGCAGAGCGTGATTCCGTTGGCGGGAATATCTACTGCTTCGATGAGCCGTTTGTAATCGGCCTCTGTCGACATGATCCGGGGCAGGCCCAGCAACGGCACCGGTGGATCATCTGGGTGGCAACAGAGCCGCAGCCCCAGTTTCTGGGCAACAGGTGCGACTTCTTCAAGAAAATCAGTTTGATTGCGTGCCAATTGATCGTGATCGAAAGCAGCGTAAATCGCCAGCTGCTCTTTTATGTCATCAAGGCTGAAATGCTCTGCCGCGCCTGGCAACCCGCAAACGATATTGTCAACGAGGCGCTTTTTGTACGTCTCGTTTGTCGACTGGAACCGATGATGCGCTTCTGTGACAAGCCTGTCATCATGTCCTTCAGATGCACCGTGACGCTTCAATATGAAGACGTCAAACATGATGAAGTCGACAAGATCGAACCTCATGCAGGTGGCGCCTGTGTCCACCTCATATGCAAGGTCCGTTCTGGTCCAGTCGAGAAGCGGCATGAAATTGTAACAGATGACCTCGATACCGGCTAAAGCAATATTTTCAAGGCTGGTTTTGTAGTGTTCGACATGCTCGCGCCAACTGCCTGTTTGCCTTTTGATATCCTCTGAAACCGGCAGGCTTTCAACAACAGACCAATTAAGCGGACGCTGAGAACGTACGGAGTTTCCCGCAATATAGTCCCGGCGCTCGGTTATTTCAGACAGAGGCCAGATCACACCGGGCGGTATGTGGTGAAGGGCTGTGACAATCCCAGATGCGCCTGCCTGTGTGACATCGCTTAAAGAGACCTGATCCTGTGGACCGAACCATCTCCAAGTCTCTTGCATTGTGCCTTCCTCCTGAATTCTTGCGTCTGCTTTTTCTGCCATCCGGGAAAGCCTGTCAAGATTCTTGTTGACTTGTATGGAAGTTTACGAGAAACAACACGCAGGAGGACAACGTAGTGCATGAAGTCGTTATCAATGATGCTTTCGATCGCGACGCGGCGATAACACCGCAGATCTATCGGATATTGCGCGAACGGATCATCAAGAACGATCTGCCGCCGGGCTCCAAACTATCTGAACCAGAGCTTGCGCGGCACTATGAAATCAGCCGCCAACCTGTGCGTGAGACCTTCATAAAGCTTTCGGAGGAAGGTCTTGTGATTGTGCGGCCGCAGAGAAAGACGCAGGTCACAAAGATCGACTTTCCGACTGTGTTGCAGTCCAGGTTCGTGCGTGAGGCAGTCGAGGCTGACATTGTCTCGGAGTTGGCGGGCTCAGCCGACAGGGCGTTGATCAAAGACCTTCGCAGTCAGTTGAAGAACCAGTTGAAGGTCGCCAAAACATCGCGCCCGGATTTCATCAACGAAGATACGAAGTTTCACCGAACCTTGGCGGAAGCAGCTGGAAAAGAAATCGCCTGGAAGTTCCTGGAAGGGCTCAACAGTCAAATGGACCGTGTGCGCTTCCTCAGTCTTGGGCAATTCCCCGCCGAGCAACTGGTCGAAGAGCACGGGAAAATAGTGGATCAGATCGAACGTCAGGATGCAACGCAGGCCTCAGCCGCCATGCGCAAGCACCTGCGGAGGTTGATCAATGATCTGCCGAAAATTGTTCGCGAGAACAAAGAATTCTTTGATCGGTTCGACCCCGAACTGATTGACGCATAGTCACCAAAACGGAGGAAAAAATGGTGTTTAGGCTCAAAAACCTGGTGGTCGCAGGGCTGCTGTCTCAACTCATCGGCGGGGTGGCTTCTGCGCAGGAAGTCACGCTGAAACTCGGCCATCTGGCAAACGAGCAAAACGCCTGGCACCTTGCTGCTGTCAAATTCGGCGACGAGCTCAATACGCTCACCGATGGGCGCATTGCCGTGGAAATCTTTCCCAATGAATCACTGGGCAAGGAAATCGACCTGATCAACGGTATGCAGCTGGGTACGGTTGATATGACAATCACCGGTGAAAGCCTGCAGAACTGGGCGCCGATGGCCGCGTTGTTGGCGGTTCCGTATGCCTATGCCTCAACCGAACACATGGATGAGGTCGCTGGCGGTGAAATCGGTGATCAGATTGAAGCGCAGATCGTCGAAAAGGCTCAGATCCGCCCGATTGCCTATTTCGCGCGCGGTCCTCGTAACCTGACCTCGAACCGCCCGATCGCGCATCCCGATGACCTGAATGGCCAGAAAATGCGCGTTCCCAACGTTCCGCTGTTTGTCGACGTCTGGAGTGCTCTTGGCGCCAACCCGACCCCAATGGCGTTTTCGGAAGTCTTTACTTCCCTTCAAAACGGCACCATCGGATCGCAGGAAAACCCCCTTGCCCTGATCCGCTCGGCCAACTTCAACGAAGTCCAAAGCCATGTGAACCTGACGCAGCATGTCCGTTCGTGGATCTATCTGACGATTGCGGAATCCACCTGGCAATCGCTCAGCGAAGAGGATCAGGCCCATGTGATGGAGGCAGCCGCGCGTGCGCAGGCTTATGAGCGCGGATTGCTGGACACCAGCCTGGCGGACGACCGGGCGCATCTTGAGGCAAACGGCATGACCTTCGTCGAGGTCGATGGCACAGCCTATGCGGCGAAGGCGAAAGACGCAGTGCTGGCCAATGTCAACGATGAGATCAAGCCGATCGTTGAAGAGCTGTTCAACAGCCAGAACTAAGTCATCAGCAAACCCATCTGCCGCTGGTTTGATCAGCGGCAGATGTTTTCGAAGGGGAAAGGCCGTGATGAAGCGTGTCCACCACTCTATGACATTGATATGCAGGATTGGCGCGCTCGCCGCCTATTCAGTTTTGATCATCGCGGTGCTCACTCAGGTGGTCGGCCGTACCATTGGCAACTCGCCGGTCTGGACCGAAGAGCTGACCCGCTTTGCCCTGATTTACCTGACTGCATTTGGCACTGGTGTTGCACTGTTGACCGGAGATTTGGTGAACGTCGATGTCATCTGCGATGCACTTCCCGGAGATCTGCCCAGAAAGCTAAGGATGCTGGCATCTGCTGCGACGGCCATTCTCAGCATCACCCTAATTCCCGGTGCCATAAAATACGTAAAGATTGGCACATTGCAAAGCTCTCCTGCCTTGGCGCTGCCTATGGAGTTCGTGCACTTCAGCGTCTTGCTACTTTTGGGCCTGCTCGCGGCCTTTGCTGCCCTGCGCTTCGTCCTTGATTGGGCAAAAATCGAATACCGACCCCAAAGCGCCAGTGGAGCAGAACAATAATGGAAGTCTTTGTCCTATTCGCGGTTTTCGTAGTCGGACTAATGGTGGGCATTCCCGTCGCCATCACACTTGGCTTGTCCTCGATGGCCTATCTGTTGCTTGCGGATATTCCGCTGGTTGTAATGCCACAAAAAATCTATGCAGGCATGGATGTCTTTGTTCTGCTTAGTATCCCGGGCTTTATTCTTGCCGGAAACCTGATGAACAACGGCGGGATAACCGAACGCATCATTCGGTTTGCAAATGCACTCGTTGGATGGATACGCGGCGGTCTGGGCCTGACCAATATCGGTGCGTCCATGCTGTTCGGGGGGATCACGGGCACAGCAGTGGCTGATGCGGCCTCAATCGGTGGCGTAATGATCCCCGGCATGAAGAAGGCTGGATACCCTGCCGATTTTTCGGCTGCGGTCACAGCCGCGTCTTCAACCGTAGGCCCCATCATTCCGCCGAGTGTCCCGATGATCATCGTCGGTGCCTTGTCCGGTATTTCAGTCGGCAAGATGTTTCTTGCCGGGGCGATCCCGGGTGTGCTGATGGGTTTGGGCATGATGGCGACGTGCTACGTCATTTCCGTGCGCAAAAACTTTCCACGGCAAGAGTGGCAGGGCTTTAGTGAAATCGGAAAAGCGTTTGGCGGTGCATTCTGGGCCCTCGCGATGACCGGGATCATTCTCTATGGGCTGCTCAGTGGCATTGCGACACCAACGGAAACCGCCATTGTTGCAAGTGTCTATGCCTTTGTTGTCGGCGCTTTTGTCTATCGTGAGCTGCCGGTGCGGCTGGTGCCCAAGATCATATCGGACAGCGCTGTCTCTGCCGCGGCCATTCTGGCGCTGGTCGGATTTGCCAATGTGTTCGGGTGGATCCTCGTTTCGGAACGCATCCCCCAAGCTATTGCATCTGGCGTACTGACGATCACTGAAAACCCCATTCTGGTTATTCTGATCATCAACATCCTCCTGCTGTTCGTTGGCATGTTCATGGAGACGATTGCCGCGCTGATCATCCTGTTTGTACCTCTGCTGTCGCTGGCCACTGCTGTGGGTATCGAACCTTTGCACTTTGCGACATTTGCGGTTCTCAACCTAATGATCGGCTTGACGACCCCGCCGGTCGGCGTGTGCCTGTTTGTATGCGCCGGAATTGCCAAATTGCCCCTGACACCGGTGGTGCGTGCAATCTTTCCGTTCCTTCTCAGCAACCTGATCGTCCTGTTGATGGTGTCTTACATCCCGGCACTGGCAACCTGGTTGCCTAATCAGATCCTTCCATAAGGTGCATCATGGAAACGCGAATCTGTCGGCTACATGCGGCCCATGACCTGAGGATTGAAACTCAGACCGTTCGTGATCTCGGACCGGATGACGTGCGGATCGCGGTTGGTGCCGGGGGGATCTGCGGTTCCGATCTGCATTATTATCACGACGGGGGCATAGGTCAGATCAGGGTGCGGGAACCGATCATTGTCGGCCATGAGGCGGCCGGTCATGTGACGCAGGTCGGGATGAACGTGACCGGGTTTGCCGCAGGTGATCTGGTGGCGATCAACCCTAGCCTTCCATGTGGGCGGTGCGGTTTCTGCAAAAGGAACGAGTTCAATCACTGCACAGAGATGCATTTCATGGGCTCTGCATACCGAATGCCGCACGAACAGGGGATGTTTCGCGAAATCCTGACCGTACCCGCCTCGCGCGTGCACCGTTTCACCAATCCGATACCTGTGAAACAGGCCGCTTGTGCGGAACCTCTTGCTGTATGTCTTCATGCCGAGGCACAGGCAGATTGCCTTCACGGAAAAACCATTTTGATTACCGGAGCGGGGCCGATCGGTGCGCTGATGACCTCAGTCGTTGCTCGGAATAATCCGCGCGACTTGATCGTGACGGACCTTCACGATTTTCCTCTGTCAGTCGCGAAAGAGATGGGGGCGTCTGAAACAATCAACGTCGCGGATCGACCCGAGGCATTGGAGCCTTTCCGCCTGAACATGGGACAGTTTGACGTGGTGTTCGAATGTACCGGATCGCCTGCTGCCATTGCCGCTGCATTGACCATGCTCAGACCACGTGGAACCATGATATTGGTTGGCGTCGCCGGAGAGGTCAGCCTGCCCCTGAACGTAATCGTAAGCAAAGAAATCCGAATGATCGGAACCCATCGGTTTCATCCTGAATTTGCCGAGGCCGTGCGGCTGATTGACAGTAGTGAAATCAACGTCGAACCAATAATTAGCCGATCCTTCAACATCGAAGATGCCACCGCGGCCTTCGATCTTGCCGGGGACAGAACTCAGGCCATAAAAGTCCACCTTACGTTCAAAAAGGATCGCAAGTTATGAGCGGCATGAAAATTGCATGTGTCGGTGAGGTGATGCTTGAATTGCAAGTGTCCACGGTCCCCGGGCCGGCGCAGGTCGGGGTGGCAGGGGATGTTCTCAACACAGCGATCTACCTGCGTCGTATGTTGCCCGAGAACCATAGCGTGAGTTTTGTCAGCCTTCTGGGGGATGACCGCCTGTCCGATGACATTGTCAGGTTCATAGCCGAGCAGAACATCGACACGTCTCGATTGACACAGTTGAGAAATAAACTACCCGGAGTTTATGCGATCAGCACCGATGAAGCAGGTGAGCGGAGTTTTCAGTACTGGCGACAGAACTCAGCAGCACGGCAGTTGTTTCAGGCAGAGGCAGAGCCACGCTTTGACATGCTCGCAGGGTTCGATCTTATCTACCTGTCCGCGATTACTCTGGCCATCCTGCCGCAGAACGTCCGGCTTTGCCTTCTGGACTGGATTGACAGCTATCGCGCGCGGGGGGGGCTTCTTGCCTTCGACTCGAACTATCGCCCTAAGCTCTGGGAGTCGGAACATGCAGCACGCGAAATAATCGGGGCATCGTGGCGCCGGTGCGACTTTGCCCTGCCTTCGGTGGATGATGAGTTGGCCGTATTTCACGAGAAAGACGAGGCTGAAGTCCTCACCCGGTTTAGCGACTATACGGGCTGTGTTGGTGCGTTGAAACGGGGTGTCTTGGGGCCAAAATCCATCAACGAAGTCACGACCACATCCTCCTTTGAACCAGCGCGAAACGTTGTGGATACTACAGCAGCTGGCGATGGGTTTAACGGGGGTTATCTGGCTGCAAAATTGTCGGGGCTGTCCCAGTCAGAGGCGCTTGATCAGGGTCACGAATTGGCACGCAGAATTATTGGTTTTCGAGGTGCGATAATCCCTGTTTGATATTAGGCTTTGCGGCTGGCGGTGTGTCCGGATGCGGAATATGGCAGTGGCCGCTGGATCGATGAAACTGAATTCGACTGTTTGCGTGGTCATTTAAGTTATTGAAATAAATTACTATTACGCGCGAGCTAACTTGCGATACATCCTCTCATGATCGTGAATTGATAATTTGGATGCGCAACGACACCTAACACGCATGAAAAAGCTTTTGGCCTTACTGCTATTGGCAGCCACCGCGACATCTGCTCAGGACTTGCAGGGTAATGATACCGCAAGCAACTGGAAGGGTACGCATCACGCCAGATTTGGCATTTGGAACTCTATATGTGACGAGCGGGTAGAATATGGCGAGCTTGTTCAACGATGTTACTTAAGATGGGTGGACGTCTTCTCACCACGTCCAAACTTCGCAGGCCAATTTATCTTTATTGTCCCGGAAGACACAGGGTACAAGGTTGAATTTGGAATAGAGCCGGGGACTTTTTTCCACCCCAATGGGTTTCGCATCGAGCGGGGAGGAGAGGCCGTTTGGCGCACCCGTTGGCCCGGATGCCTCACCGGGCTTGGATGTGATTTCTACGAAGATGACGCCGACGACTTGATCGGTCAGATGAGACAAGGCGGTGCTTTCCTTTTTGACTTCCGCGACAGACACGGTGTGTCCCGTACACTGAATTGGCCTTTGGAAGGCTTTGACGATGCGTGGGCAGATTTTCAGCAGCAATCTCGGCTTCGCGACCTGATCGAATAGACGTTCTTTTCTTCGTATACGTCTGGTCAGCAAAGGTATGAGTTAGTTCGTGTTCAAATCCGATATGCCGACTTTTTTCGTGATGAGGAAAGCCAGACACAGAACTGCTGACATGGCCAGATATGCGCTAATCGCGTTAGGGGCGAGCGATGGCACACCAAAAACCAGTTGCCAGCCATTCCCTCCGGGTATGAACACAGCCGCTACGCCCATCAAAGCGCCGCCAAAAAAGGATCGAATTGCGGACCGGAATTTGGGGATCTCAAAACGAAAGTCACGGTTTGCAAGGGCAGATACGACCCCTCCGAGAACGACAAGTATGGCGGCTACTAACGCCACCCACGTGCCTGCCTGTTTGCTGGGATCAAACAACTGTAAGGCGTGGGTGGTCAGCATTCCCATGTAAATCCAGTTTTCCGTCGTCGCGAATAAAATGCCACCACCCACACCCACGATGAGCGTTGCCCGGTACGGGCCCAAACGAAACCCGGTTCCGTCTCGTATACCGCTTACCCAGCGAAACATGCGTCGAGACACCGCCGAAAAAAATATGAGACCATACAGAGTGACGAGAGCCAAAGCCGGTAGAGAATACGTGTCAAGCGCAGACGGCATCTCTCTCAGGCTATTCGTATCGGTATAAAGAAAGATGACGGCCAGGGATCCAACCAAAATTCCAAGCACCGTCACGAGAAACTTAAGGTTCCCACCGGTTAAATGCGCAAGAGTGCCAAGCCCACAAGCGCCGTTCAGCCATGCTCCGATGCCAAACGCGGCGCCGGCAAGCAAGGTATTCAGTGTCGGCGAAGCACCGGAGGCGAGGCCAACTTGTTCCGGAAACACCCAGTGGAGAGGAACGATTACTGCACCGGCACCTGCTGCCGCCACTCCGAAAGCTCTCATACGAGAAGTCTTTTTGTTAACCACCAAAGCTCTCGTGGCGAGTACAACACAAACCGAACCACGTCGGATAGAGTAACCCACCAAAAACGCAAGCAAAAATATAAGCAAATTCGAGAGCACCGACACCATCCTTTGCATACACGTTAGTTGGCGGGATAATGAGCAACCAAGAATAACCTATGATCTGCCTCCCGCTGGTCCCCGTCCACAACGAAAGTCTGCGAGTTAATGGTATGCTATCTAACGTGCCTTTGGCCGGTGTTAGATTTTCCGCGGTTCCATCAGGTTCCCGGGCTGGTGTCGTGAACTAATTTCATCACGTCTGCCAAGACCTTGCGCCCGATAGCCCCGTGCGGAGGTTCCTAATTGAAGTCTGCACACCAATCCTCCAATCTTTCTGCTGTTTCTTCAAGGCTAATGAATTAGGATGCATTCAAGCTTTCCGCCCGGAACCGAGCTATGCGTTGCGTGACGGTCACCTTTCATCCTTTCGCTGTAACCGATTGCATTAATCCAACGTGTCTGACGTCGGTACCTACCGGACAGGTTTAGGGGGTTGAGCAACAAAGGATTTCAGGTTTGAAGCAGCCTACATGGGGCTGCACCGCGTGCGCAATGATCTGAGAAGGAAACCGGTGCCTCTTATAGCTGACGGGTGATGAATTCGTCGATGCCACCCACGTCCAAATAAAAACAGGAGCAATCGAACGACGCTTAACGTGGCAACTCACACGCGCTGTTGGACACTCATCCAAAGAAACAGCTGCCCGACTACAGCAATACGGTTGAGTGGAAAACCTAGCGGTAAGTGCGTACTTCCATCGGTGTTGTCTCAATTGCGGTCAGGATTTCCTGCAGCAGCAATTCCTCAGCTCGGTTTTTGACCGTGGCCGGGTTCCAGACAACGTGAACGTCGATGGCGGGCAGACCTTCGTAAGGAGGAACCTGCCAAAGTTGCTGATCGCGGACATCCCGGGCAGCAACGTGCAGGGGGAGGGGGCCGATACCAAGACCAGCCATAATCATGCGCCGGACTTCTTCCAAATGGCTTGAGACGCCGGTGATCTTCTGCCCCAATTCGGCTTGAGCCCTCATGACAGTGACCGGTCGCAGTACATCCTGGAGGCGGTCCGTTTCGAAACTTACCGAGCTTTGCCCCGCCAGATCCGAGAGGCACAGGTCCTTTCGTCCAAACAGCGGGTGATTAGGGCCACAGAACAGCCCAAAGTATTCACGATATAGGCGGCGGTATTCGAGTTTGGGGTTGTGATCCTTCACTAGGCAAACCGCAAAGGATGCCCGTTTCGCCGCGACCTCGGCAATGGCATCGGCGCTGGAATGTACTTCGAGTGAGAAAGTTGCAGCGGGATGGTTTGCATGGAAACGGGCCAGAGCGTCATCGAGCACGGGGCACACGACGTGGCTGGCAACTGCGATCTTGATGTTGCCCTGAACCTTGTCCGTCAAGTCTCGTAGCAAGGTCGAAAGACGCAACACGGATCCGTTGATCTCGACAGCTTCACGATAAAGCAGGCGGCCTGCATCGGTCAGCGCATATCGGCCCGGTGATCGGTCGAGCAGTTTGCGGCCAATCCGGTCTTCGAGTTTTTTTAAAGCCGCAGAAACGGAAGGCTGACGAAGCCCAAGTTGATTGGCGGCATCGGTAATAGAATGACTTTCCGCAAGAACAACAAAGGTACGCAGCAGGTTCCAATCCAACTCACGCGCTACTCGGTCGGGATCGTATTGGCTGGCTAAGTCGGTCATAGATAGCAACTATACTCAGAATTCTAATTATCTATTTGATCTATGATTGTAGCATTAGCACTGTAAGGGCAAGAGTTTACCCGAGGCCCGAAATGTCAATCGAAACCCGCGAAGCGCGACAGCCGTGGATTTTGCTTTCACCAGCACTTGCCGCAGTGGCATTGCTGCTGTTCGTGCCCTTGATGTTCATAGTGGTCTACAGCTTTTGGCTTCGCACGGCGACGGGGGCGGATCAGGTCGGATTTTATCTGGATAACTGGAACGAAGCACTGACCGATCCGTTCTACCGCGATATCCTGATCAGCACCCTTCGCATTGCTGCAATCACAACCATTGTCTGTGCGATCATGGGATACCCTTCGGCCTATTTCATCGCCAGATCGAGGGGGAACAAGGCAATTTTGCTGCTGCTTTTGATGCTGCCGTTTTGGATCAGTTACATCATTCGCACGATGAGCTGGATCAACATTCTGGGCGTGTCCGGTGCATTCAATTCGCTGCTGTTGTCGCTTGGGATTATCTCTGAACCGATACAGATGCTTTACAACGAAGCAACGGTCATCTTGGGCCTGGTGCACTTCCTCCTGCCATTCATGATCCTGAACATCTATGTCAGTCTCGATGGGATCGATACCAATCTGGAAGACGCCGCAAACTCGCTTGGTGCAACCAAATGGGAGACGTTTCTGCAAGTTACCTTGCCGCTATCGCTGCCCGGGTTAGCCGCCGGTGGGTTGCTTTGTTTTGTCTTGGGTGCAGGGACTTACATCACGCCACTGGTCCTTGGCGGACCGCGGGATGCCATGTTCGCGAACCTCGTTTTCGAAGCCATTATCACCCAACTCAACTGGCCGCTTGGTTCCGCACTGAGCCTGATGTTGTTGGCTGTATTGGGGGCGCTGGTGATGATCTACAACCGGTATCTGGGCATGGCTCAGCTGATGAAGGGGCTGGGTTGATGGAAGGTGGAAAAATGGGATGGAACCTGATCCGGGCATGGTCAATTGGTGTTTACATTTTCATGTTTCTGCCGGTGGCCGTTGTCGTGCTGCTCAGCTTCAATGCCTCGCAATTCGGCAGCTTCCCGATGACTGGATTTTCGCTTCGCTGGTTTGTTGAGCTGTGGAACAATGAGGCAATTCTGCGGGCCTTCCGGACGTCGATCGTGTTGGGGCTAATGACCGCGCTGATTTCGACCACGCTTGGGGTTTTGGCAAGCCTTGCATTGGTGCGCTACAGGGTGCCGGGTGCCAATACCATCTCGACCTTGCTGATTGCGCCGATACTGGTGCCTGAGGTTGTTCTGGCTGTCGCCCTTTTGTTGTTCCTGAACTTTCTTGGCATCAACAAAAGCTTTGCACTGCTGCTGTTTGGTCACGTGATATTCACCCTGCCTTTCGTGATATTGGTGGTGCAGGCCCGGCTGATCAGCATAAAGCGCGATGTTGAGGAGGCCGCGATGAGCCTTGGCGCAACTCCGGTTCAGACCTTTTTTCAGATCACCCTGCCGCTAATGTTGCCAGCAGTTCTGGCCGGTGCACTGTTCGCATTTACGATTAGCTTCGACGACATCACCGGCACGTTGTTCTGGAAGCCCGGTGGTGTTGAAACCGTCCCCACCCAGATCTTTGCCATGTTGCGGAATTCGATCTCACCCGAGATCAACGCGCTTGGCACCGTGATGATTGTCATGACCGTTGGACTGCCCCTTCTGGGGGTCGGGATCGCACGGCAATTGGCCAAAAAGAGCGGCACATAGGAACCGCCACTTTCAAAACTGAACACCCGACAAGGAGAGATAAATGACCAAGAAAATGGACAATACCACTCGATACGAACGCCTTCGCGAACGCTATATGAACGGAGACATCGACCGCCGCGGTTTTCTGGGGCTAATCGGTGCGGCCGGCCTGGCCTACGGTGTCCAGACGCCTTTTGCCAAATATGCGCATGCCGCCACTGATCAAGTCCGTTTCGACGGCTGGGGCGGTGTCGTTTCCGAAGCGTTTCGCAAGCACGCTTTCGATCCCTACACCGAGAAAACCGGCATTGCCGTAGTTGACGGAACCTTTGGGGGAGGCGACGAATACCTGAGCCGCGTCAAGGCCAGCCAGCCGGGAGAGTACAACATCGCCCACCTGTCCGGCGTTTTCGACTACGCGCGCTATCACGGGTTGGAACTGACTTCGGAACTGAACGAAGACAACATTCCGAACCTGGAATTCGTGATCCCTAAACTGGTGGATGTGTTCCGTGGGGTGACAGACGGTAAGTTGAGCTGTGTTCCATACGACTATGGAACCACCGGGTTGGCCTACAACCGCAAGTATGTCAGCGATGACCAGATGCAGGAAATGGGCGCGAAAATCCTGATCGACGAAAACCTGAAAGGTAAGATCGGCGGATGGAGCGATTGGCGCACCCGGATGTGGTACGCCGCGTTGCAAACGGATCAGGACCCCAACGGCGTCACCGATGAAGAAGCCGCGTGGGATGCGGTTCGTGCGCACCGAGATCTCGCGCTGAAATACTGGACCTCTGGCGCTGAGTTGATGAGCTTGCTGGCCGAAGAAGAAATCTATGTGACCGAAGGCTGGTCGGGCCGCATTTATGCGTTGCAAGAGCAAGGTCATGACATCGGTTACATAGATCCTCCCAATGGGTTTGGCTGGCAGGAATGCCTGTTCGTGATCAAGGGATCGCCGATGGAGGCTTGCGAGGAGCTGCTGAACTTCATGCTGGCGCCGGAAACGTCGATTGCAGTTGCCGAGGGGCAGAATTATCCTCCGGCGCTTGACCCGAAAAAGGTCGATCTGGGTGAAAAGATTCCGACTCTGCCGGCGTTTGACCCGACAGGAACGCTGGCTGGTCTGACCTTCGCCAATCCCGACTACTGGAACGGGCACGAGGCCGGATGGTCCAAGACCTTTGGTCGTGTCCAGAAGGGCTACTGAATCAATCTCTTCCCCGGGTTTAACCCCGGGGAAGCCCAAGAATCCGGAGAATGTTCCATTGAGTTCCGTCACACTGAAAAACATCGTGAAGCGCTTTGGATCGTTCACGGCGGTGCATCCCACCAACCTCGAAATTCCCGAGGGGGCCTTCGTTACCCTTCTTGGGCCATCGGGTTGCGGTAAAACTACCAACCTTCGGATGATTGCCGGTTTGCTGGACCCGACCGAGGGAGAGATCTTGATTGGCGGCAAGCGTGTCAACGATGTGCCAATTCACAAACGAAACCTTGGTATTGTCTTCCAGAACTACGCACTCTTTCCGCATAAAACCGTGGCTGAAAACGTGGCGTTCGGACTGAAATATCGTGATGTGCCCAAGGCCGACATTGCGGGCAAGGTGAAGGCGGCTTTGGACTTGGTGCAATTGCCGGATGTTGGGGACCGGTACCCCAAGGCTTTGTCAGGTGGGCAGCAGCAGCGCATCGCGCTTGCGCGGGCGATTGTTGTCGAACCCGAGGTGCTGTTGCTGGATGAACCGCTTTCCGCGTTGGATGCCAACCTGCGAGAAGACATGCGGGTCGAACTGAAACGTATTCAGCACCAGATTGGAGTGACGACTGTGTTCGTCACGCATGACCAATCCGAAGCGCTGGCCATGTCCGACACGATAGTGGTGATGAGCGCTGGACGTGTCGAACAAGTCGGCTCGCCTTCAGACGTGTACAACACGCCAGCTAGCGAGTTTGTGGCAAATTTCCTTGGGGCATCCAACATTTTGGCTGGGCATTGCGAACAAAAGGACACTCACGGCGTAGTGGTCGATGCTCCGCTGTTTGGAAAAGTCTGCGTGCCTTCGGACAAAGCCGCTCAGGTTCAACAGGGACCGGCCAAGCTGGTGCTGCGTGCGGAAAAACTGACGTTGTTTGATGAGAAAACAGTGACCGATGGGCTTATCACTGCCCCCGCTCGTGTCGAAACAGTTGATTATCAGGGTCAAACGGTACGCTATTTCGTGCGCGTGGGTGACACGCAATTGCAGGCCATCAACATGATTGACGACACACCGTTTGCCGAGGGCAACATGGTGACCGTTGGTTTCCGCGCGCAGGATTGCGCGGCGCTGCAGGGGGGCTGACATGTCTCATCTGTTCTATCAGGGCCGGGGTCGCAAACCCGTTCTGGATCAGGCCCGCGGCGTCTATATGTGGGATAAGGATGGTAAACGCTATCTGGATGGTTCATCTGGCGCGATGGTTTGCAATATAGGGCATTCAAATCCCAACGTGCTGGCCGCAATGCGGCAGCAGATGGAGAAATCGACCTTCGGCTATCGCCTTCATTTTGAAACAGAAGCTTCTGAGAAACTGGCCGCAAGGTTGGCTGCGCTGTCCCCCGAGGGGCTGAACAAGGTTTTCTTTGTCTCGGGCGGTTCGGAGGCTGTGGAAAGTGCGCTGAAGCTTGCTAGGCAGTACATGAAAGCCGTCGGGCAGGGCAGTCGATGGAAGGTTATTTCACGGCAGCCTTCATACCACGGCAGCACTTTGGGGGCGCTTGCCGTGACAGGCTATGAACCGCTGAGCGCGCCTTTCGAGCCGATGTTGCGGCAGATGTCCAAGATCCCCGCACCGCGAGCGTATCTTGATGGTCTTGACCCCAATGACCCAGAAACCGGTCGCCACTATGCCGACATGCTGGCCGCAAAAATTGAAGAGGAAGGGCCGGAAAGTGTGATGGCTTTCATTGTCGAGCCGATCGGTGGGGCATCAACCGGGGCATTGGTGCCGCCGGTCGGTTACATGGAGCGTATCCGCGAGATCTGCGACGAATATGGCATCCTGATGATAGCTGACGAGGTGATGACCGGGGCAGGGCGCACAGGACGCTTTCTGGGCTCGGATCATTGGTCTGCCCGCCCTGATATTCTGGTCATGTCCAAAGGTATTGGATCAGGTTACGTGCCGTTGGGCGCAACGATCGCGGATGACTATCTGGTCGAAGCCGTGCTGGATGCAGGTGGGTTTGCGCATGGGTATACTTATGCCGGCAATCCGCTGGCCTGCGCCGCCGGGTTGGCTGTTGTCGAGGAAATCGAATCCCAAGGTCTCTGTGCAAATGCAACCCGCATGGGGGAAAAACTGCTCGCGCGGTTGCATGGCTTGATGCAAAAGCATGACATGATCGGGGATGTGCGTGGTAAAGGTCTGCTGACGGCCTTTGAACTGATGGCTGACAGGGACAAAAAGACCCCGTTGCCCAAAGAGTGGAATGCCTATCAGAGAGTTGTGGATATTGCCTATGAAAAGGGGCTGATCGTCTACTCTCGGCGTACGCGTGACGGGATAGAAGGGGATCATATTCTTGTATGCCCGCCGCTGATCACGTCTGACACGAATTTGGACGAAATTATCGAAGGTCTCGATGCTTCACTGACCCAGTTTTCCGGCGAGATCGCTGGAAAGGCAGCGTAACATGTCCAAAATTCTGATCACATGCGCAATCACGGGCTCGATCCATACACCAACAATGTCGCCGCATCTGCCAGTCACGCCCGATGAGATTACGGCGCAATCTGTCGAAGCGGCGGAGGCTGGGGCCGCAATCCTGCATCTACACGCCCGAAATCCTGATACCGGGCAACCCTCGGCCAGTGTTGACGATTTCATGGGCTTCTTGCCTCGGATCAAACAGTCCACCGATGCTGTTTTGAATATTTCCACCGGGGGCAGCGCAGTAATGTCGCTTGACGACCGCCTCGCAGCTCCAAAGCGCGCCGAACCGGAAATGTGCAGCCTGAACATGGGCACGATGAATTTTGCGCTTTATCCGGCGGCTGACCGAATTTCCGAGTGGAAACACGATTGGGAAGAACCGTTTCTGCGCAATTCAGATGACCTGGTCTTCAAGAATACGCCGCGGGACATGGTGCGCATTTTGGCCGAGATGGGCACCGAACGCGGTGCGCGGTTCGAGTTCGAATGCTATGATGTCGGCCATCTTTACATGCTGCGCCATTTCGTCGACCGTGGCTTGGTCGAGGGGCCGCTATTTATTCAGTTCGTATTTGGAGTGCTGGGTGGGATCGGGCCGGACCCCGAAAACCTGACGCATATGAAATTGATAGCAGACAAACTGTTTGGGCAGGATTATTACTATTCTGTTCTGGCAGCAGGGCGCCATCAGATGCCGCTGATCACGATGGCAGCGGCAATGGGCGGCCACGTCCGCGTCGGGCTGGAGGACAGCCTGATGATATCGCGCGGGGTACTGGCAAAATCAAACGCCGAGCAAGTACAGAAAATTCGCCGAATTGTCGAAGATCTTGGCCGAGAGGTGGCTAGCCCAACCGAAGCGCGGGTAATGCTGGGTCTGAAAGGCGCAGACAGGACGGCTTTCTGATGCAGGTTAGTTTGCGTGTCGCCGAACAGCGTGATGCCGAGCGCCTAAACACGGTACTGCGGCGCTTGTCAGACGATTTGAATGACCAACATACCGCCCGGGCGGCGGACCTTGAAAACGTGGGCTGGGCGGATGTGCCGGGCTTTCGCGCCGTTCTTGCCGAAACGGATGAGATCGTGGGCGTGGCGCTATATTCCCCGGTTTTTTCGACAACGCGAGGCGGTGCCGGGATTTTTGTTTCTGATTTATGGGCTGCTCCGGAAGTGCGTGGAAGGCGACTTGGCGCACGCCTGTTAAGTGCAGCTCTGGCAGATGGGGTCGAGTTGTGGGGCGCCAATTTTATCAAGCTCAGCGTGTATGATGACAGCC
Source organism: Ruegeria sp. YTSA135 (assembly GCF_059610165.1). Lineage (NCBI taxonomy): Bacteria > Pseudomonadati > Pseudomonadota > Alphaproteobacteria > Rhodobacterales > Roseobacteraceae > Ruegeria > Ruegeria sp. YTSA135. The sequence goes on from NZ_JBXWNC010000014.1 coordinate 26,747, forward strand.
TCAACGCTCGACGGTTCTACGACCAGTTGGGGTTTGAGCCCCTTGAGGGGCAAATCGAACTTATCTTGGACAAGGCCGGGTGTGCGGCCCTGAGAGGTGAAAAATGAAAGCGGTGTTTGACGCGCGGCAGTGGCGACACGATCCGAAACACTTCATGGCGAACGGGGCAATCTTACCCAATCCGGAACAGCCAAAGCGGATCGAAGTATTGATGGCCGGAGCGGAGGCCGCAGGTTGCGTTTTCCAGGCTCCAAGAGACGCTGGGCTTGGGCCGATTGCGGCACTGCACTCGGCGGAATACCTGACTTTCCTGCAAAATATCTATTCACGCTGGCGTAGGATTCCCGACGCAGGTGAGGAAGTTATCCCGAACATTCATCCTGCGGCCCGGACAGATGGGTATCCCAAGTCTGCCGTTGGACAGGCCGGGTTTCATCAGGCCGACACCGCTTGCCCAATCTCTGAAGGGACGTGGGAGGCTGCTTATTGGTCTGCTCAATCGGCGATCTCGGGGGCTGACCTGATCAGGGGCGAGGAAAGGTCAGCTTATGTGCTTTCGCGTCCCCCCGGACATCACGCGTTTGGGGATCTGGCGGGCGGTTTTTGTTTTTTGAACAACTCCGGAATTGCTGCGGAACGTTTGCGCGCGGCGGGCCTTCGACCAGCAATATTGGATGTTGATGTGCATCACGGAAACGGAACTCAGGGCATCTTCTATACGCGCGACGACGTGTTGACGGTTTCAATCCATGCCGACCCGGCGCGCTTTTACCCATTCTTCTGGGGCCACGCACAAGAGCGTGGGGAAGGGCGAGGAATGGGTTACAACCTTAACCTGCCATTGGAACGGGGAACCGGCGATGACGACTATATGGCAACGCTGGATACGGGTTTGCAGCGGGTTCAAAGCTTTGGTGCAGACGCCCTTGTCGTGGCGCTCGGGTTGGATGCATCAATTGACGATCCGTTTAAAGGTTTGGCTGTAACGCAAGACGGGTTTGCGCGCATTGGTACAGCTCTTGCGAAAACAGGACTGCCCGTGTTGTTCGTGCAGGAAGGTGGCTATTTGTCCGATAGTCTGGGTGAAAACCTGACACGGGTTCTAACCGGATTTCAGGAGGCGGCGTGAAAACTGCGGATGCCATTGTGATCGGCGGCGGAATTGCCGGGATCAGTGCCGCGGCTGAGCTAGCGGGCGATATGTCTGTTCTTGTTCTTGAAGCCGAAAACCAGGTTGGCTACCACGCAACGGGTCGCTCTGCCGCAATTTTTATTCGCAACTATGGCAACGAGACGCTCCGCGCATTAAACACGGAATCCGCTCCGTTTCTGCAAGAGCCCGACGGAGTGAGCGAACAAAGCCTTCTGTCTCCTCGTGGTGAGATGCTGGTGGCGACGGACGAAGAGCTCGATGCGCTCGACGCCTACAAAACCGGGTCAACCGGGCTTGAGGAACTGACACCTGCTCAAGCGGTCGAACTGGTTCCGATCTTGCGAAAAGACGCTATCGCAGGTGCCGTGATTGAGTGGGACGCGCAGGATATCGACGTTGACCGAATGCTTGCAGGGTATGTCCGATTGCTGAAGGTACGCGGTGGCAAGGTTGAAGCCAACGCACCAGTTACAGGGCTACACCGAAGCTCCGGCTTCTGGACCGTGCAGGCCGGTGATCAGTGCTTCCAGGCCCCGACGGTGATCAACGCCGCAGGAGCCTGGGCTGAAGGAATAGCCCGGAAGGCAAATGCGACTGACATTCGTTTATTGCCAATGCGTCGCTCGGCAGCGTTGTTACCTGCGCCCTCGGGTTACGAAATCCGGAATTGGCCTCTTTTCGCCAGCGCGACCGAGCAATGGTACGCCAAGCCAGAAGCGGGTAAGCTGATGGTCAGCCCAGCAGATGAGGACCTTGTCGACCCCCATGACGCGTGGGTTGAAGACATGGTTTTGGCAGAGGGCCTTCATCGTTTCGAACAAGCCGTTTCCATCCCAGTCACGCGCGTCGAAACCAGTTGGGCTGGTCTGCGTACTTTTTCAAATGATCGCACGCCGGTTGTCGGATATGACCCGAAGGCTGAAGGTTTTTACTGGCTGGCTGGGCAGGGAGGTTATGGTGTCCAAACCGCCCCGGCGTTGGCTCGTTTAACTGCTGCCTTGATCTGCAATTCCAATCCCGGCTTGCAACCTGACATCGTTCGGGCGCTTGATCCGAGTCGTTTCAATCCCTGACCACGAGGAAAACATGACAGACATCACTCGACATCATACCGCCACGCGCATGAGTCAGATCGTTGAACATGGTGATACGATCTACCTTGCAGGTCAGGTTGGCACCGCCGGTGCGCCGGTCGCGCAGCAGACGCAGGATTGCCTTGACAAGATCGATGCGTTGCTCGCCGAGGTTGGAAGTGACAAGACACGCATTCTTCAGACAACAATCTGGTTAGCCGATATGAAGGATTTCGCCGCAATGAATGCCGTCTGGGACGCCTGGGTGCCAGAGGGGCACGCGCCAGCCCGTGCCTGCGGTGAGGCTAAGCTGGCAACCCCCGAATACCTGGTGGAGTTCATAGTGGTCGCGGCGCGCTGAGCTTGCAGCCGACCCGCAGGGTGGTTTCGTCTATAAGCCAGCCTAGGGCTTTCCTACGGCGCGTCCTTCAGCGCGGTCAGCCAATTGCGGCCCGAATTGCTGCACCCAAGGATACAGCGTCAGGCGATCAACCATCACGCAACGCTCCGAGAGAAGATCAGCTGTATCTTGATGCGAAAGCGGGTGCCGCAGATACATACGCACAGCACATAGGATGATAGCCGCAGAAAAGCGGTGGCGTTTGAGCGGGGCCTGTCGAGATAGTGATTGCACCGGTTTTTACCAGAAAAATTGGATTTCTTCTGGCAAGCAACAGCCGCTGAAGGAACCGATTTATGCTTGGTGGTCATGTCCCCGTCGTTGTCGCATGCGGACTTCGGAAACTTCGGCGTGTCGCAAGGAAAGCCCCCCAACTTCGATTTGCGGGTACGTGGTCGCCGCTTTACTTTCTTGTCTCCCTTGGAGCGGGCTTGCGCCTGTCCGTTGTCAGGGGTTTTGCGACAAGCTGCGGCTTGATCTAAGAGAGGGTGTGGCCCATCCGATTGGTCCGACTATGCTGCGGATTTGCAGTGAAGCAAGCGCCTGGATACGATTGTCCTCCGTTTGCTCTTTTCCCGGTGTTTCAGAATGGTCTGCCCGCGCCCGAAGTTGACATCAGCCGGAAAACGCTGACTTTTGAACGCGGGCTAACGGGTCATGTGAGGCCTTTCTTGCTCCGACCAGAGTCATACGGCGGAACAGTGCAACAGCCCGCCAGGAGTGCCCGTTCAGAAAATCTCGAACAACCCGGCGGCCCCCTGACCTCCACCGATGCACATAGTGACAACGCCCAACTTCGCGCCGCGACGTCTACCTTCAATCATCAAATGCCCTGTCATGCGGGCCCCTGTCATGCCAAAAGGGTGACCGATAGAGATTGAGCCACCGTTGACATTGCAAATTTCCGGGTCGATTTCCAGGCGGTCCCGACAATACAGCGCTTGGCTAGCGAAGGCTTCGTTCAATTCCCAGAGGTCAATGTCGCTCACCTTCAGGCCATGGCGTTCCAACAGGCGCGGTACGGCAAAGACAGGGCCAATACCCATTTCATCGGGTTCGCAGCCAGCAACGGCAAATCCCCTGAACGCGCCAAGCGGTTCAATGCCTTCATGAGCGGCCACGTCGGCGTCCATCACAACAAGCGCAGATGCCCCATCAGACAGCTGAGATGCGTTGCCCGCTGTGACGAAGTTGCCGTCGCCGCGCACGGGGGCGAGACCTGCAAGACCCTCGAGCGTGGTATTTGGACGGTTGCAATCATCCATGCTGAAGGTCACGTCCTTGCGGGTGACCTCGCCTGTTTCCTTGTCTTTGAACGCCTGGGTGACAGTGATCGGCACAATCTCATCGTCCAGCTTTCCCGCGGCTTGTGCGGCAGCGGTACGTTTCTGACTTTCCAAGGCCAACGCGTCTTGCGCATCACGGCTGACGTTATAGCGCTTGGCAACGATGTCGGCAGTCTGGATCATGTTGAAATAAAGCTCGGGCTTGTTTTCGACAATCCAACTTTCCTGTGCTTGCGGGGGCCGAGACGGAGGCATTTGGCTGATGCTTTCCACACCGCCTGCAATTGCGGCCGGCACACCTTCCTGCACGATTGTATGAGAGGCCATCGCCACTGCCTGCAAACCCGACGAACAGAAACGGTTAATCGTTGTGGCGGCTACGGTTACGGGCAGACCCGCACGGACAACAGACTGCCGCGCGATGTTGCTGCCAGTCCAGCCTTCGGGGTAGCCGCAGCCGATGAACGCATCTTCCAGAATGTCAGGGTTGACGCCTGCACGCTTTACCGCATGCTCGATTGCGTGGCCGGCCATGGTTGCACCATGGGTTTCGTTTAAGGCACCACGATAAGATTTTGCAAGACCTGTCCGGGCTGTTGAGACGATAACTGCTTGTTTCATGGAAATGTCCTTAGTCGTTCAGGCTAGAGAAGAGTTTGCCTTCGGAGGCAAGCTTTTCCAGTAGGGGGGCAGGTTGCCAAAGAAATGCATCCTCCTTGGCAAACCTATGGATGTCTTCAAGGATTTTTGCTGGGCCAACAGCATCGGCATAGTGCATAGGACCGCCGCGCCAGCGGGGGAACCCATATCCATTGAGCAAGACGACATCCACATCAAGTGGACGCCGGGCGATGCCTTCTGCGACAACGCGTGCTGCTTCGTTGATCATCGCCGCCATAAAGCGATCCACAATTTCGCCGTCACCCAGTTCGCGCGGCGTGATGCCCTTGGCCTTACGTTCGTCCGCAATGATGACGTCCACTTCAGGGTCAGGTGTTGGACCGCCCTCACCGTAGATATAGAACCCACGACCGGTCTTGCGGCCAAAACGGCCTGCTTCGCAGATGCGATCCGCAAACTCGGCATAGGTCTCGCGCGGGTCGCGTGTGGGGGCGAGGCGTTTGCGCGTGGCCCAGCCGATATCCAAACCTGCAAGGTCGCTTACGGCAAATGGTCCCATGGCGAGGCCAAATTCCCGCAAGGCACGATCAACGGCAAATGGGCTTGCGCCTGCCAGTACGGTGCCATCAACGGCTTTTCGGTAATGCGACAAAATGCGATTGCCAATAAACCCATCACAGACCCCCGCTCGCACAGCGATCTTGCGCATCGTCTTGGCAAGAGCAAAGCCTGTCGCGGTGACAGCTGGCGACGTTTGGTCGGCGACGACTACCTCTAGCAGTTTCATCACATGAGCCGGAGAAAAGAAGTGAAGGCCAACAACGTCCTGCGGGCGGCTTGTCACTTGGGCGATTTCGTTAATATCGAGGTAAGAGGTGTTGCTGGCAAGCACAGTGCCCGGTTTGCAAACAAGATCAAGCTGGGTGAAGACATCCTTCTTCACCTCCATGCTTTCAAAAACGGCTTCGATTACCAGATCAGTCTCAGACAGGGCCGCATAGTCGCTTTCAGCGTGGAAGCGTTTGGACATCAGCGTTTCAAACGTCGCCTGATCAATCTTGCCGCGCTTTACCGAACTTTCCAGTGTACTCGCGACAGTCTGATGCGCTCGTTCAGCGCTCTCGGGATCTCGTTCGATCAGAGTGACATCAAGACCCGAGAGAAGGGCTGAGGTTGCGATACCGGCACCCATGGTGCCGCCACCAACCACGCCGATCTGTGCAACGTTCCGGGGCTCAACGCCTTCGAGCTCCGGCAGTTTCGCAACTTTGCGTTCCGAAAAGAAAGCATGGATCAGTGCGCTTCGTTGATCGGTTTCCATCATCTTTCGGAATAGTTTGCGTTCTGCACTGAGACCTTCGGCAAAGGGCAGTTTCGCCACAGCCTCAAGTGCATCCACGCAGGCGAGGGGGGCAAGCTGCCCCGCACGGGTCTTGCTCAACTTGGCACGCGCCGTTTCAAAGACCGATGGATCATGGCGCTTCACGTCCAAGGCGGAGACGGGGCGTGGGCCTTTGCCGTCCTTCACCAGGTCTTTTGCAAATGCAACGGCTGCGGCAGTCACATCTGTCGTGTTGGTGACAAGATCGACAAGCCCAAGCGCGGAGGCTTCCTTCGCTCCAATTTGCTTGCCGGTCGTGATCATATCAATCGCCGTCTCAAACGAAACAAGGCGTGGTAGTCGCTGGGTGCCACCAGCGCCGGGCAGAAGGCCCAACGTGACTTCGGGAAGGGCAAAGCGTGCCTTTGCGGTGGCGACGCGATAATGACACCCAAGCGCCAATTCCAGACCTCCACCAAGGGCCGTGCCGTGCAGGGCTGCAACAGTTGGTTTGGGAATGGCCTCTAGCGCGTTGATGACATCCGGCAGCAAGGGCTCAACGGGAGGTTTACCGAATTCGCGAATGTCGGCGCCTGCAACAAAGGTTCGGCCCGCGCAAGCCACAACAACGGCTTGAACGCCCGCATCGTTGGATGCTTTCTGCGCCAGTGACTGCAACTCGGCACGCACGGGCTGTGAAAGCGCATTAACCGGGGGGTTATCGATTGAAATGACGGCGATACCGTCTTGAACGTCATAATAGACAACAGAGGTCATGGTGTATCCTGTTGATGTGCCACACGGGCTTGAATATTTCTTACTCTCTCAAAAGCTTGAAAACACCCGAGGCCGTCGCCAACAAAGTGCCATCCTCGGTGCGCAGTTCAGCCGAAGCAAACTTGGTGCTTTTGCCACCACCTGTGACATTGCCCGTGGCAACCACCCGGCCAGAGCTTGCAGGGGCGATGTAATTCACCGACAGCGACATGGTGAGAACCGCGCGATCAGGATCGCCGCTGTCATTTCGAACGGCCAGACCGCACCCATTATCCAGAAGCATGGCTACGAAACCGCCATGCAAAACGTTCACTCTGTTAAGGTGTTGCGGTCCAATGTTCAGCGCGCAGATACCGCTGCCTTCGCCGAAGACGCTGGATTCATAGCCAACAAAGCTTTGTGCGGCGGACTCGTCGTCTGTGTTCATGCCGCATTCTCTTTTTTCATGGCAATCAGACGCATTGCGTGATCGTGACGCCCACCGAGTTGGTGATCCAGCATGATCAGGCGTTTCGCGTAGTGCGCGCCCGGGTATTCCCACGTCATACCGATGCCGCCGTGCAGCTGAATAGCCTCTTCGGCGCAGAGCTCAGCCGCGCGCCCAATCAGGTTTTTTGCCATCGAAGTATGGCGACGCTGATCTCTAGTCCCATAGCTTGCAACGGCGCGGATTGTGATCGACCGGGCTTGTTCCATCCACATGGTCATATCCACAATACGATGTTGCAAGGCTTGGAACGAGGCGATGCTACGGCCAAATTGTTTGCGCTGCTTCAGGTAGTCTGTTGTCATTGAGACAAGAGCTTCCATCGCGCCCACGGCCTCGGCACAAAGCGCGATACGCCCCAAATCCAGCACATTTTCGATAAGTTCTGCGCTGGCTGCTTTTAGAGGCCTTGCCGGGGTTCCTTCAAGCAGCAGGTCAGCGATACCGCCACCATCCTGCATAGGTGCCGCGAGAAGTTGAACAGAAGTGACGTCTTCTATCAGGTACAGGCCAAGACCCTGATCGTTTCGGGCAGCAATCAACAATAGGTCGGCACCCGGCGCGCCGTAAACCGAGGATTTACGACCAGTCAGCTTGCCATCTTCGTCTGCGACCGCGCCGATTAGGGAAAGATCCTGCGAGATTTCCGGCTCAAAAACAGCAAATGCGGGGCGGTGGGCACCGGCCATGATCTGCTCGACAAGATCAGTTTCGCCGCACTCGGCCAAAAGACGCAGACCCAAAAGAGTGCCCAGATAAGGATCGGTACTGAGTGCACGGCCAATTTCTTCAAAGACAACCGAAACATCTTCGGCGGAGCCACCCAATCCGCCAAGGTCTTCTGAAACAAATGCGCCTAGTATCCCCAGTTCAACCATTTCCGACCAGGCTGTTTGATCAAAGAAAGGCGCTGTCCAGGCCGTGTCGTTGCGCCGCTCTGGTGTGCTGGTTTCTTGCAAGAACCGGCCGAACATATCGGCCAGCATGGCGTGATCTTCGCTGCGTTCAAAATTCATCGGCTAATCCCTGAACAGTGTTTTTGCGACGATATTGCGCTGAATCTCGTTGGAGCCACCGTAAATCGACAGCTTTCTGTTGTTGAAATAAACGGGGGCCGCGCGGGCGGCTTCGGGTGGCAAGGCGATCTCATTATCAGACAGGCTTTCTGCATCTGGCGCCGCCGCATGGCCAAGGGCCGAGCGATAGAGGCTCAGGATGCCTTGGCGTACCTGAGTACCGCGGATTTTCATCAGCGAACTGTCGATACCGCTTGCTGCGCCATCCCGCGTCCGCGCGAGGGCGCGCAGATTGGCCACGCGCAAGGCTTCCAAATCCGCCTCAAGTTCGACTGCTTGTGCCGCATAAAGCGGGTGCTCTGCCAAAGATACACCATCGCGACGCACATCAGCGGCCATCTGATGATAGCGCTCCAGATCGCGCGCTGAAAAGCCGACACCGGCGATGTTGGTACGCTCGTGGGTCAGCAGATATTTCGCCACTGTCCAGCCTTCGTTTTCCGCGCCAACGATATTTGCGACAGGGACGCGCACGTTGGTAAAAAAGACCTCGTTCACCTCATGGCCACCGTCGATTAGACGGATAGGGCGCATTTCGATGCCGGGCGTGTCCAGGTCCACGAGGACAAAGCTGATGCCTTCCTGAGGCTTAGCCGTTTGCGATGTGCGCACGAGACAGAAGATGCGGTTGGCGTGTTGACCAAGGGTTGTCCATGTTTTCTGACCATTGATCACGTAATGATCGACATCACGCTCGGCACGGGTTTTTAGGCTTGCCAGGTCCGAACCGGCACCCGGCTCGGAAAAACCCTGACACCACCAATCGCGGCCATCCAGAATACGGGGAAGATATTCGGCCTTCTGTTCGTCTGTGCCATAGCGGATCAGAACAGGGCCCAGCATCGCAAGCCCAAAAGACAGCAGACGTGGCGCACCAGCAAGGGCGCATTCTTCCGCAAAGATGTGGCGTTCAACAACGTTCCAGCCGGCGCCGCCATATTCTTCTGGCCAAGTCGCCGCGAGCCAACCGCGCGCGTTCAGGATCGCGTGCCAACGCTCAATATCCTCTCTGGTCAGCTCTCGGCCCGAGCTTGTTTTGGCAACAAGATCTTTTGGCAGGTTTTCCGCCAGAAAGGCGCGAACTTCGGCCTGAAAGGCCTGTTCCGTATCTGAGTAATCCAGGTTCATTTCATGTCCTTTCGCGCCATTGTCCGGTGGCTTTGCCATTCACTCCGCATTGGGTGCGCGGTCCAAGACATCAGCAAAGTGAGACAACAGTTTGTGCTTGATGATCTTGCCCGTGGCTGCTTGCGGCAGGGCATCAGAGACGATCACGCGCGTCGGCACCTTATAGGCTGCCATGCGTTCCCGCGCCCACTCGCGCAGCTCTGATTCAGATACTTGTGCATGCGCGCTGACAAAGCCGATCACGTCCTCATTGCTGTCGCGGGCGCGGCCCACAACTGCGGCCAAAGTTACGGCGGGATGCGCGGCCAATACGGCCTCGACCTCTGGTGGGTAAACATTAAAGCCAGAGTGAATGATCAGCTCCTTCGCGCGGCCCACGATATGCAGTGTGCCGTCTTCTTCTTGCTTGGCCAGATCTCCGGTGCGGAAAAAGCCATCGTCTGTCATGGCTTTGCGTGTGGCTTCAGGATTGCGGAAATAGCCTTTCATGACGTTTTCGCCGCGGACACATAGTTCGCCGACTCCGTCGTCATTTGGGTTTTCAAGGCGGACTTCAACGCCCGGCAGCGGGGGGCCTACGGCGCTGTCATTGCGCGGTGCGTCCATCAGTGTAAGCGCCACGCTTGGCGAACATTCCGAAAGCCCATATCCATTGTGAAGTGCCAGGCCAAAAAGATTCTCGGTCTGCGTTTTCAGTGCCATGTCCAAAGGCGCACCACCGGCATAGATGTAGCGCAGGTTGTGATCGGCTTTTTCGACCTTCTGCTCGCGCAGACGCTTGTTGATTGCGGCAAAGATCTGGGGAACAGCCGGAAAAAGCGTCGCTGTCTTCAACTGCTCAATCACATCATCCACGTCAAAACGGGGGCGCACGATCAAGCGTGTCCCGCCACGAACGGCACCAAGAAAAACAGAAGAAAGCCCAAAGATATGCGTGCCCGGCAACACAGCCAGCATCACATCTGACGGCATAAGGCGCCGGGCGTCGGCAGAAAGTTGGGATACAAACAAAAGGTTCCCATGAGTCAGCATCACGCCTTTTGGCTCACCCACGGTGCCGGTCGTATATATCAGGATCGCGGTTTGCGTGCGGTCAGGCTCGACGGGTTCAACCTGTACGTCGCGGATAGCGGATACAGTAAGCGAGCCACAAGCCAGAGGTTTTAGCTCAACCCGGCCCATGCGATCAGCGTGCGCTGCGGATGCTGGCGATGCATCTGGCGTAAATAGAGCACAGCGTGCCTCGCTCAGCTCAGAAAGTCGCAGAACTTCAGTATCTGTAAGGCGCGCATTGACCAGAACCGCCCAGGCTTCAAGGCGGCTCAGCGCAAAGATCGCTACAAGATAGGCCGCGCAGTTTTCGCTGATAAGCAGCACCCGGTCGCCGGGACGCACGCCATGGTCTACCAGGCGTTCAGCGGCCAGTTGGCTCATCTCATTGAGTTCGCCATATGTGTAGGTTCGACCGTCATAATCCGATAGTGCAATAGAGTTTTGATCCGCTGCAATCAGGATTTCGTGGATCCGGTTCATCAGGTGTTTTCTCCCGCAAGGTCTGTGCTGCGCCGCCGCAGGGCCACGAGAAGGGGTAGGATCGCAACAAGGATACCAGCAATCAGGCTTGGTCCGAAGGGTACGCCTACATAGTCCATTTCTGGCAGGGCAATCAAAAACCCCGCAACAAAAAGGACAATGCGCAACGGAAACTCGCCTGCGCCGGAAAGCGGTCCTAAAAAGATAACGTAGCCCTGAAGCGCCATGCACATCAAAGCCAGACCCAAAAGGGCACAGGTTACAGCGATAAAGACTTCGATCGCCGGGGATTGCGCAACCAGCGCAGGATTGAGCACAAAGAAAAATGGCGCGATGTAGATAATTCCACCCAGTCGCATGGCCTCCAGTCCTGCCTTCATCGCGCTTGTGCCCGCCATGGTCGCCGCAGCATAGGCGCCAAGCGCCACAGGAGGTGTGATGTAGCTGACCATGCCCCAATAAAGAATGAAGAGATGCACCGCGAGTATGTTGAGGCCACCTGCCTCCAGTGCGGGCGCAAGAACCACAGCCAAGAAAATATAGCAGGCGGTTACCGTCATACCCATGCCAAAGACAAAGGCTGTCATGGCACCGGCGATCAACAGGATAAAGACGTTATCTCCAGCCAGGGCCAGAAGCTCGTTTACCAGCGTACCTGCTAGGCCAGTGGCCGAGAAAGAGCCGACAATTAAACCGACGCCAAGAATGATTGCTGTCAATTCGGTCAAACCGGTTCCGACACGTTTAAGAACGTCAATGAGGCCTGCTACCGTAAGGCGGTAATGGGGGAAAATCTGGTTGACGAAAAGCAGCAGAACCGTCGCATAGAAAGGTGCAGCAGTTTCCTGGCGCAGCACGATCATCATGAAAATCAGAACTGCAAAAACCAGCACATAGGGCCAACCTTCCCGCAAGGTTGCATTTAGCCGAGGCAGATCGGGCCCGGACATGCCGCGCAGACCAAGGCGTGCGGAATAGGCGTCAATCTGAACAAAAAGCCCAAAGTAAAACAGCAGGGATGGTATCGCGGCGGCAATCGCGATCTCGACATAAGGCATCGACAGGAAAAAGGCCATGACAAAGGCCGTCGCACCCATGATCGGTGGTATCAACACACCCCCTGTCGAGGCGCAGGCCTCGGTCGCTGCGGCTGTCTTCGCTGAGAAGCCAGTACGACGCATCGCCGGGATCGATACCGCACCAGTTGTCAGGATGTTGGAAATCACACTGCCAGACATCGAACCCATGAACCCGCTGGCAAAGATCGAAACCTTCGCGGCACCACCGCGGTATCGGCCGACAAGGGCAAGGGCGAGATCGTTGAAGAACTGCTCGCCGCCCGTGTGTTGAAGCACGGCGCCAAAGATAATGAAGCCGATCACCACACCCCCGAACGCGCGCATGGGAATGCCAAGATGCTTTCAGAGGAATAAACGTGATAGGCAATCGCTTCCGAAAATGTACTCTGAAATCCGGAAAACGGATCTGGCACATCTCCTGCGAAGGTTGGATAAAGCGAAAAAAGGGCCACGATTGCGAACAGGACTTTTCCGCCGGCTCGGCGTGTAGCTTCCAAGACAAGGGCAAAAAACACATAGGCGACCCATTGGGCCGTTTGGGGGGCTGCGTATTCCCAGCCTTCGGATAGATTGAGCTTCGCCACCCAAGCCAGATAGACACCGCTGGCAACAGCGACGGTGGCAAGAATCCAGTCATAAAAGGCGACTGGTCCAAGACGCTCGCCGCGACGATTGAAGACAAGAAAACTCAGCGACAGGAAGGTGGCTGCGAGAAGGGCAAGATACCTGCCATCCAAAAGCACGATTCCGAACAGCTGAATGTTGAACAACTGATGAACGACAAGAAGAATTGCGCCAGTTGTGCCGACGATCAGCGCCAGATTGCGCCCGGTGTCGTAGGTTTCAGCTGTTCCGGCTTCGTTTTCGAGTTCTTGCATAACAAGACCTTTTTGTCGGCACGTTCAGCGCGCCGCAGAGAATTGTTTTAGCCCGGCCCAGCTTTTCCGTCGGGCCAGACAGATACAGTCTGATCGATTAGAAAACGACTAGAAGGCCGGCTGCTTTGAGTGCTTCCCGGCGCTTGGTTTCCCACGCGGTCGTCCAGTCATCAGCGCCTGTTTCCTTCAACTCGTTCCACGCGTCTTGCAGAACTTGCTGCCGGCGCAGGAGTTCGTCGTTATGCGCCTGGGCCGCGTCGGTCCATACACCCAGCTCTTTGAACAGGCGGATGGAACCTTTGTGGTATGGAACAACCCATTCGAAGTTCTGGTTGTCGATGGACCAGCCACCGATGCCTGGCGCTTTACCGTCATACTCTGGGTAAAGGTCTATCATCGCCTTCGTCATATTGTAGACGAGAGCATCTTCTTGTGCGTCCGTAGTTACGAGAACCGGGTAGGCATACGCAGCGCCTTTGTGACCGTCGGTTCCGTCGATATTCGCGCCAACTTTGGCCGTGTTCGTTTGGAAAAACGGCGCGATTTCTTGCATGCGTGCAAGACCCTCGGTGTTGTTCTCATCAATTTCAGGCCAAAAAAGTCCGCGCGGTGAAGACGCCGCTTCGTAAGCGGGTCCCGAATTGGTTGAAGCAAAAGCCGCATCAACCTGACCTTCGATCAAGCCTTTCCAGGATGCAGAGTAGCCACCGAAATCTACGCGCTCGACGTCATCCCAAGTCAGACCAGCGTAGGCCAGATAAGCCGTCGTGTTTGCGTTGAGCGCCGGCGCTCCAGTGACCCAGGCAACACGCTTGCCCTTGAGGTCAGAGAATTCCTGAATTCCCACGTCACCTGCAACTCCAGCCGTAAGGTTAATGGCACCACCGGAGTTGGCTAATAATACACGTATGGGCTGCGGGCCCCATTTCTGCTCACCAAACTGGAAGACGCCCTCTTGCGCCATGAAGCTGCCGCCTACGCCTGTGGCTGAGAATTGCACCTGGCCCTGACGCAAGGGTTCTGTCCGCGACACGTCGTTCTTCCCCGGCAAGATCCGAAGGTTGGTACCGGTGGCGGTTTGCAGGGCAGCGCCAATGGCAACAGCTTGATTGTAGCCAGCGGTTCCCGTGCCGTAGGCCGTCCAGGAAAGCTGCTTCGGCAGATTAAGATCAGCAGCACGTGCGGCTGTCGAAACACCCAATAATGCGGCGGCGGCCACGGCAGTCAGAAACTTCATAGAATCGATCCCCCTCGAACGCGAATTAGGTTCGCAATGCGAACGCATCTTTCGCAAAATAATTCTTCAGTCAATGTTTTTTGCTGATGCTCAAATGAACAGCGCCTAAATGTTGACTTGTGGTTCGCATAGCGAAATGATGGCGCGATTATTTGGGAGAAAAAGTTGTATGGAGAAATTTGATGGCGACGCTGAAACTGATCGGCAATTTGTGACCGCCTTGGCGCGCGGGCTGGATATACTTTCCGCCTTTGATGGCCAAAACCGTTACCTCTCGAATTCGGCTTTGGCCATGCGATCAGGCCTCGCGAAACCTACGGTGTCGCGGCTTACACACACATTGACCCGGACCGGCCATTTGGTTCGTAACCCCGAGTCCGGCGAATACCGGCTGGGCGCGAAGGTGTTGCAACTGGGCTTCAGCGCGCTTTCCGCCATGAGTGTCAGCGAACTTTATCTGCCCGAAATGGAAGCCCTGAGCGTCGGGCCCAACTCCTACGTCACCGTTGCTCTGGCAGAGCAGGTGGGAAACCGAGCGATTTATGTTGCAACGCAAAAGTCTACGCAAGCGGTGACATTGTCGCTTTATGTCGGCGCGCGGTTGCCTCTTTTTTACTCCGCTGTTGGACGGGCCATACTTGCTCGGCTTAAGCCAGATGCAAGGGCAGCGGCTGTTTCGTTAGGGGCTGCGGAGTTCCCGGAGCAAAAGGCCCGTATCCAGGCGAGTGTCGATATTGCCGTAGGCGACTATGAAACACTTGGCTATGTGCGCAGCTTTGGCGACTGGAAGAAAGAGATCAACGCAATCGCTGTTCCTGTGACGTCGCTGGATGGCTCGACGATCTACGGCCTCAACGTCGGTGGGCCGTCTTTCCTTGTCTCACCCGAAGAGTTGGAGAATGACTACGCGGAACGGCTAATGGTAGCGGGTAGGCAGCTTTCGTCCAAATAGCATCGCGAGTCTGCTACAGGCAACGCGCTGAGAGCGTCATGTGGCGTGTGCAGCAAAGCCGACTTGTTTCATAGTGATCTGCCGAACCCGAAAAGGTTTGGGATGGACCCCGGCGAGACGGGAAAGAGCCTCCGGGGTCCTGCGTGGTTACTTTGAGATCGCGACCGTGACTGGCGTGATGTCGAGACGCACGTCGGTGTAGGCATAACTGTCGGCCTGTCCATCCAGCGCCTTCCAATAGCCCTTCGTGTTCTCGTCCTGGCTAAAGCGCAGCTCGAACCCTTTGTCGGAAATCCGTGGGTTGAACAGGTACGTCACGACTTCGCTGGCCGAGGCGTTGTCCACCAGGTCATAAGAGACAAAGTGCTTCAGCGTGGCGTTGCGGCTGAAAACGCCAGAGACGGCCGGATCGGGGGTCTGGAAATACTCGTCGCCGCCAATCGTTTCGTATTTCTCGGAGGTGTTCACAAAGCCTTCGCCAAAGGTCCAGCCATCGCCCTGTTGGAAAAAGCTGACGCGGACGTTGTCATAGCTGCCATCCTCGCTGCGCTCAGTGCCGCGCACGTCGATCACGTGCACTCCGCCGCTGCCCAGCACTTCGGCGGTATTGCCGGTCACGACAAGTGCGGTATTCTCCTCAATCCCGAACCCAAGCGGTGTGGTGTCGCGGTGCTTGTAGGTGGTGGCAACCAGACGGCCATAGCGGGCCTGGCGGTCGAAATGCTGGTCGATCACCCCATGTTCAAAGATGCCAAGACCGGTATCAAGCCAGACCGGGCCATAATCCTGTTCCGCGGATGACCCGTAGGTATCGGCGAACCCCACCGTTAGCGCGGAATAGCTGTCGCCCGAGGCGATCATTGCCTGGCTCATGATCGCCGCACCAGCACTGGTGCCGCCGATCACACCGCCGCGTGCCAGAACGCGTGACATCGCCTCAGCTGCGGGTCGTGCTTTGCCTTCGGCGTTCAGGAGCGTTTGGCGCAAACGCATCTGGTCCCCGCCGATCATCCAGATCGCGCTCAGCCCGTCTATCTGGGCCACGACCTCTGGGTTGTCGCCATTGTCGACCCAAGTCGATTCGTCCTCGTCAGTCTTGCTGTCGTCTTTGACGGAAATTGGCAAAAGGATCAGTCGGTCCTCGGAAATACCCAACGCGGCCATCTCGTCCAGGAACTTACGGGCGTTGCGATAAGGCTTGCCCGACGCGGCCGGGATCACCCCGATACGGGCAGTATCAACGCCGCCGGCCATCGAAATGAAACGCTCGTAAACGGCCGTGTTGGATGCGCGGAGCGCGCCGCCGACAAGTAAAAGACCGCCGCCAGAATTGCTATCGGCCAAGGCAGGCGCAGCAGGCATCCAAGCCAGGGCCGCAGTTGCGGCCAGGCCGACTGCCAGAATGCTGCGACGCGCTATAGGGCCGGTCATCTGGATGATATTTTTGGTAGTTGTCACGGTCTTCTCTCCCTTAAGTAGCCGGGATACGCCCGGCGGCGATGGTTCCAGTCGTCCCGCGCCCAAAAAGACCCCGTTTTGACAACGGGCGCAGGCGTTACGTCAGCTAACGCCTGCCAGAGCGCCATAGCATACGCGCCCATTGTCTTGATTACGTGTTTGAGGCCCTGTTTGATGGCACCACTACGGTACGCATCCACCAGGCGTCGGCTCTTGAGTGCCATTGGTCGCTGGTTTATAGTATGATCGATTATTTTTCATCGAATATAAAATGAAAGAAAAAATGTCAACTCAAGCCTGGTCGGTCTCTGCAGACCAGCAGTTCGCAGAGTCTGAAATCGGGCGGCGCATCACGGTGCTTAAGACCGAAGGGTCGGCGTCGCAGCGTCGGCTGTCGGACCTGATCCTTCAAGATCCGGTCTTCGTTGCGACGCGCGGTATCGAAGATTTGTCGGCGGCGACTGGGATTTCGGCCGCGACGATCAGCCGTTATGTGAAGGAGATTGGCGTCGACGGCTATGCCCAGTTTCGCGCCCAAGTCGCTGACGCCGTGCATGAACTGATCGTACCGGTGTCGAAGCTTGGGCTTAGGTTCAGCACGCCGGGTCCGGGTCCGGGGGCAGCTGGCGAAAGCCTGGCCTCGGCCCACGCGCAAATGCAGTTGCTGTCTGATGTCGAGATGCTTCGTGCCATTTCTACCGCGTGCAAGTTGATCGCAGATGCGCGGCAGGTCTGGGTGATGGGTTTTGGCCTGAGCGCACATCTGGCAGCAATGCTAAGCCTTGGGTTGCAACCCTATCGCGAAGGGGTGCACAGCGTGGTCGACCTTGGCGGCACAGAGGCCGCCGCAGCCCGGCTTGTGGCAGTTTCAGAGGCTGACCTTCTGATAGCGATCACCTTCCCCCGGTATTCCGCAGACGTTGTGCCATTAACGCGGTATTGCAAGGAAAACGGTGCGCGTGTTTTGGGCCTGACCGACGCAAGGGTGGCCCCGATTGTTCCGCACTGCAGCGAGCTGCTTCTCGCCCCAGCCGCACACCCTGTCCTGTCCTCCTCATCGTTGCCGGGCCTGGCCCTGATCGAGGCATTGGTCAGCGAGTTCATCATTTCTGACGTGGAAAACATCAAGCGGTCAGAAAAGCTTGCGGCAGCATTGGCGCGCTTTGTCTCGGGGTAGAACCAATAAGGCCCAACCGCCCCGAACGTGCACAGATGGGGGTTATGAGGAACACAA
This sequence comes from Ruegeria sp. YTSA135, assembly GCF_059610165.1. Taxonomy (NCBI): domain Bacteria; kingdom Pseudomonadati; phylum Pseudomonadota; class Alphaproteobacteria; order Rhodobacterales; family Roseobacteraceae; genus Ruegeria; species Ruegeria sp. YTSA135. The sequence continues at coordinate 44,440 of NZ_JBXWNC010000014.1, forward strand.
GAGGAACGCACGATGCAGTGACCATTCGCTGCGCGTTGTTTGAACAGGTAGGATGCGGGACAAAGCTCCAATTCGCTGCCAAGCAGCATCCCGGTCGTAGAACGTCAGAAATGCGCAGAAAGCTGGCATTGCCGCTAACCGCAGCAAGAACTGCCGTCTTGAATTGGCGGACATGGGACAGTTGCGTAGGAACAAAAAACACAGCAATCGCCTTCCAATGGTTTCAAGACTGCCTTGCATGATTTGCATTCATAAAACCACTGGCACGAGTCAGTTGGCATTCTTTCGGTTTCAATGTGTCCACACCGAGGGCAGGTCAAAGTGCTATCCAACACCACAGTTTGTTTTGTCATTGTCTCACATCTGCATGATTAAATAATCGTTGATTTGCGCCTCATTGAACACGATGGCCCATGAAAGCGCGGTGATCGCCGTGCTTCCGACAAGCCACCATTTCAGATTTGCCAGCGTCCCGTTTCGATGCGCTACGATCCATGAAACCGCGACGAGCGCTGTTGAAATGGCGAGAACATAATAGCTTGTCGCGGCTATTCTTCCGAATACCGCCAACCAACTGCCACCCAAGCCTAACAACATCATGGCCATTGGAAGAACACAGCATGTTGCGATCCCCAGAGCGGAAACCGATCCCAGGTAGCTGAGAGTCACATATTTCTTCATCATGCGCTCCCTGGGTACTCGATTTGATTGTGTTGAGGAGTCGACATTCAGAGCGTATAACTCCTGTAGTAACTACAGGATCAAGTGGAGGCACTTCACATGATTGCGATAGGTGAGGCTTCCCGGCAAAGCGGGGTCGGCATAGAAACCATCCGCTACTACGAACGCGAAGGTATCGTACCAAGACCCGCACGAGCTCTGAACAATCGTCGCCTCTATTCAGCAAACGATGTGGGAAGACTTCGATTTTTGAAGAAGTGCCGCGACCTGGGGTTTCCTCTATCTGACACAAAGGTGCTTTTAGAGCTGTCAGAGGGAAGTGCTGAAGATTGCCGGTCAGTGAAAGAAATGGCCGAGGCACACATTGCCAGCGTTCGAAGCAAGATTGATGAGCTCAGACGCCTGGAGCGTGCCTTGAGTGAGCTTACAGCCAATTGTGATAGTGGTAACGTTCACTGCCCGATGCTGCAAAGACTGAGAACGATGGATGATATCTGACTCTGGCCGCTGCGCGGAAGCTCAGGGTCTCAGATTTAGCTAAATGACGTCAGACCAAGGTCTGTGGTGCGATAACAGATTGTAGTTCATAGTCGATTTCACGATGAGAACGAAAGTAGCTGACCTGACGATTGGCAATTGGTCGTTGTCGCGAGTCTTCCTTGCGGCCAGCATTTTCGTGATGGGTACTGCTACCGCATTCGTCGGGGTCTGGGTGTCAAATCGAATCCAGAACGCAGTCGTGCAAAACTCCGCCGACTCCGCAGCGCTGTATATGGAAAGCGTAGTATCCCCGCTCAGCCAGGAATTGGCACATGGCGACCGCCTTTCTGAGCAGGCGAGCCGAGCGCTGGACGAGATTTTTATGACCCAGCCAATGCGTGACCGCATCGTTTCCTACAAATTCTGGAAGCAAGGCGGTGTGATTGCGCATGCCTCGGATGCAGACATAATTGGAAACCGCTTCAATCCAACGGATGACTTAAGGCGAGCGTGGAGCGGTGATATCTCTGGCTCTTTCGAAGAGCTTGATCACGCCGAGAGCGCCGCCGAGGCGGCATTGGGGATACCACTACTTGAAGTTTACAGTCCCATCCGCGAACTCTGGTCCGGCGAAATCATCGCAGTTGCGGAGTTCTACGAAAGAGCTGATCAGCTGGAGATAGATTTGGCCAAGGCTAGGCGAACAAGTTGGTTGGTCGTCGGTTCCGCATTTCTGGCAAGTACTATTGTTCTGTATTCCATCGTCGCAATTGGTGACAAGACAATTAGACGACAGGGGGCTCTTCTTAATCAGCGTCTGACAGAAAGTGAGAGGATGGCCGAGCAGAATGCTCGGCTGCGTTTGCGTGTGGTCGAGGCGTCAGAAAGATATGCCACGCAAACAGATCGGTTCCTCAAAAAACTCGGTGCCGAGCTACATGATGGTCCTGCGCAATACCTGTCGCTCGCCGCACTTAGACTGGAGGCGGCGTTTTCCAAAGAGTCCGAAAGGCCTAAAGAGGCAGAGGAAATTCAGCAGTCTTTGCAAAAATCTCTGGCTGAAATTCGTGCAATATCGCGAGGGCTTTCCGCGCCAGATATCGACAGCTTGTCACTCGTCGATGTTGTGAAGAGAGCCGTAGAGGATCACGTCGAACACAGCCCGTTGCGACCGGACATTTCACTTTTGGGTAGCCAGGCCCCAGAGTTGTCATTGTCCGACAAGCTGTGCGTTTTTCGGTTCCTTCAGGAGACGCTTTCCAATGCCGCGAGATATGCTCCAGCTTCCAAGTGCATTGTTATCTCTGAGGCGCAGAACGACCGCATAGTTGTAAAGGTCAAAGACGACGGACCTGGTTTTGACAGGTCAGAAAAAACCGCGTTGCGAGACGATGGTGGCCAGGGGCTTATGGGCTTGCGGGATCGGGTCGAGAGTATTGGCGGTAGGTTTGAAGTCGCATCGAGACCCAGTGAGGGCACCACTGTTTCTATGACACTCTTTCCCAGAAAGTTAGGCACATCATGACTACATCTGTCGTAATAGCCGATGATCACCCGATATTCAGGGATGGTTTGCAACGCACGCTGGATGAAGCTGATGGTTTTGAAGTTTTAGCTGCTGGGTCCAGTGCGGAAGAGGCAGTATCGCTGGTCGTCACGCATCAGCCGGACATAGCCATTCTTGACCTCTCGATGCCCGGTGGCGGGATAAGTGCGACACGTGAAATTGCAGCGATGGCAAATCCGCCGTTCATTGCAATCTTGACTGTCTCAGAGAATAGAAGCGATGTCGCGGACGCCTTGGAGGCGGGCGCGATTGGGTACATTGTGAAGGGAGTAACCGCGAGCGAATTGACTGCTTCCCTACACAGCATCGCCGCAGGTGAAGGGTTCGTTTCTCCAGGCTTGGCCTCGCGGGTTTTGCTTAAACTCAACGCTGACACCGGCATGTCAATTAACAGCAGCATTCTTGATGACCTAACGCGTCGTGAGGAAGAAATACTTAGACGTTTGGCCAAAGGACTGAGTAATCGTGAAATCGCTGAAGAGTTAGACCTTCAGGAAAAGACCGTGAAGCACTACATGACGGCAATCCTGTCCAAGCTTCATGCGCGAAATCGGGTAGAGGCCGCGCTTATTGCACATGATGTTTGGAACAAGGGAGATTAACAGCGGTCTCTTTGACCTGCGCCCCGAATCTTCCCTCGATCTGATGTAGAGTTTGCTCAACCTCTTGAAGGAGCAAACAGATGCGAAAGAGCCGTTTCACGGAAGCCCAGATTATTGGGATGATCAAAGAACAGGAAGCCGGGATGCCGACGGCGGAGGTGTGCCGCAAGCACGGTCTCAGCCAGGGCACGTTCTACAAATACAAGTCGAAATATGGCGGCATGGATGTGTCCGACGTTGCTAAGCTAAGGGCAATGGAAGACGAGAACACCAGGCTTAAACGCCTGCTGGCCGATACGATGCTGGACAATGCAGTTCTGAAGGATCTTCTAGGAAAGAACTGACGACACCGAATGAGCGGCGAGAGGCAGCGCTCAGAGCGATGCGGGATCACGACATCTCGCAACGCCGGGCCTGCCGACTTGTCAGTGTCGATCCGCAGACCGTCCGACACGAACGCCCGTCCCGCCTGCCCCGGCAGTCGAAACGCAGTTTCGATGAGAGGGGGACAACCCAGAGATACGCAAAGAGATGAAGGCCGTCGCCGCCAAGCGCCGTCGGTTCGGCTATCGGCGGATCGGGGTGCTGCTGGAGCGCAAGGAAATGATCATGAACCACAAGAAGCTGTATCGGCTGTACACGGAGGAGAAACTGGGCGACAGGCGACGACGGGGCCGGAAGCGGGCGCGGGGATTGAGGACGCCGATGCCGGAGGCGTTGCGGCCAGGTGAGCGCTGGTCCTTGGATTTCCTGTCCGACACATTCGGGGCCTCACACCGGTTCCGCATTCTGGCTGTGAACGATGATTGTTGCCGCGAGAACCTGTGCTTGATGGCTGATACCAGCATTTCAGGTGCCCGTGTCGTGCGGGAGCTGGACGCGCTTGTCCGGCTCTGCGGCAAACCTGTCAGGGCGTCCGGGGCTCCGGATGCTCCATGACCTGCTGACCTAAGCAGCCGGAAATTCCCAACGTACTATGGATCAGAGTTCACCAGCCGGGCGATCCTGAAATGGGCCAACGACAACAATGTCGACTGGCACTACATCGATCCTGGCAAACCGCAGCAGAACGCCTTCATCGAGAGCTTCAACGGCAGTCTACGCGATGGACTTTTGAACGAGGAGATGTTCGACAGTCTGGACGATGCCCGCCGAAAGCTGGCGCTATGGCGTTACGATTACAACAACGTCAGACCACACTCATCGCTCGGGAACCAGACACCTGCAGAAGCGTGCCGGACGCTTGAGCAATTTGAGGGCTCCGCGGCCGGCGCGCTTGCCCAGACCGAAACTGAGGAATATGAAAGCCAGGCCCGCAGACTCACGTTATGAATGAGGGAGCCTCGGGGGGGCAGGTCATCTTTAACGACGATGGCGGCCACTCTCTATCAGAAGCCGCCAACGAATTATCGACTGGTGCTGCTGTTCAGTTGGCAACCGACCGTAGCCTCCGGCGATCAGAGGCCGTTGCGTTTCTCTCAACAACAGTCCGGTTGTAAGGGTCTTTCAACTCGTAGCGGCCAAACTCGATTTCCTCTTTCCAACCATTGGCATAGTTTACTTCGATATTGTTGCCCTGACGTTCGATCTTCGTGGGCCGACTTCCAGCAGTGCCGCCTTGCCCGGAAGAACGCACGTTGTCGATTGAGATGCCATTTGCCAAAGACCGAAGCCTTGAGATGTCAGCACCAGTCGCGGGACGCTCTTCAACAGTTCGGTTCTGAGCATTTTTTCTCTCATACCGACCGTTTTCGATTTCCTCCTTGGTTCCGTCGGCGTAACGCACTTCAATGCCGTTAGCGTTTGTTTCGACCTTCGTTATCCCCGCCGAACCCGACGGTTTGCCCCCTGCTTGAGACCGATCCTTCTTTCCGCTGCCTTTATTGGAACGCTTGGAGTCATCATCATCGTCGTCGCGACCACTTTTTCCTGATCCCGATTTGTCGTCACGGTCATCATCTCTGTCGTCGTCGCGATCATCGTCTCTATCGTCATCACGATCATCGTCCCGGTCGCCACCACCGCCGCTATTGTCTGACCCAGAGTTGTCGTCACGATCATCGTCGCGACCATCCCCGTCGCTTCCCTTGCCGCTCTTGGCAAAGGCATAGGACGGTTCAAAATGCAGGCGACCATCGGCATCAAACGCTGGCACATAAGGCGTCGCCGCAATCAACGAAGCCAATGCCGCGGTACTAAGAAGTTGACCCAGCTTTCTTTGAATTTTCATTTTCGCCTCCAATTCTGAGCATCACGCTTCGTGACGTTGGAGGCAGGTTACTTCTGGTTCGGCTTTCCCACATCGGGCTTAGGTCTGACGAATTTCAAGCCGAACGTCTTAGTCAGATCAGTCAAACCAATAGAGTTTTTGCTGAGCCATGTGACCAGTTTAGTGGGTTCTAACCCCGTCACCCTTCAATTCGTCATCAGGTTCGAGGTGAATGACAAATACGGAACCCGGATACAAACGATCCAATTCTTCCTCGATGTCATTGCATATATCATGCGCCGCGCTGACTGGCATTTCGCCGTCCACAACAAGGTGAAACTCCACGAATATGACATTTGCGGATCTACGCCCTTTTAGGTCGTGGTATTCCAAGGCTGCTCCGAGATTTGCTTCGATAGCGTTAGAAACCGTCTGCAAGTCATGATCGGAAAGGCTCACATCCATAAGGCCATCGACGGATGCTCGAATAACTTTCGATCCCTCCCACAAGATGTTCAGCGCAACGAGAATTGCCAGAATTGGGTCGAGGATAAGCCAGCCGGTAACAAGCGCAAGTATAAGCCCCGCGATGACACCAACTGAAGTCATGACATCTGTGAAAATGTGCCGGGAGCTTGCCTCCAATGCAGGCGAACCCTCGCGCCTGCTGATTTTGAGCAATAGGTAGGCCCATACGCCATTCACGCCCGTTGCAATGACATTGACGGCGATTCCAAGAAGTGGTGCATCCTCAAGATGGGGGTTCGGGAGCGCTAGTGCGGCTGCTCTAATGATCAAGAACGCTGCCAGCACAATCAGAACGCCCTCGACGACGGCAGAAAGATACTCGGCTTTTTTGTGACCGAAGGGGTGGTTTTCATCAGCAGGCTTGTTTGCGACCCGAACTGCGAAATACGCCAACAGCGCCGCAACGACATTCACGGTGGATTCCATCGCGTCAGATAACAAAGCCACCGAGCCTGTCAGCCACCAAGCGAGAAGTTTCAGAGCCAGTACGGCAATGGATATCGGAATGGACCAAAGAGCAATTTTTTGTGCCATTTGACCACGACCCTCAGTCAATCATGAACAGAAACTCGGGTTATTGGTGAGCTCCGATGTTCAAAACGTAAACAGGTATTTGGTGAAAAGGGAATAGGCCTCACGGCTTCTTAACGGCGACAGCATCTGGTCCCCGCCGCAAGACGCCAAATGACTGTTACTCTGATGGAAGCCCCGTCGACGAAACAGGAACAGATTTGAGATAGGCGGCAATCGCCAAACGATCCTCATCCGTGAGGCGAGATGTGTTCTCGATAACCTCCACCATCTCACCACCTGCGCTGTCATAATCCGGCGTGAAGCCAGATTTCAGGTATTCGGCAATGTCGGCCTCGGACCAATCAAGTTGGTTTGAGGTAAGGCCGGGGATGCGACCTTTCCCGCTTGGATTTGGTGCACCTGTCAGCCAAAGGTCTCGTTTCAAACCACCTAGACTATTTCGCGGCGTATGGCATTCAGCACAATGACCCAGCGCCTCGACCAAATACCTGCCATGTTTTTGTTGGTCGGTCAGCTCACCTTCGACCACCCAGCCTGGTGACATGAACAAAAGCTTCCACCCTCCTAGTCCACGTCGAACGTTGAAGGGAAAGCCAACTTCATGCACAGCGCTTAGGGAAGGTGTCGCTGGAAGAGTGCCAAGGAATGCATGGAGCGAAACGACGTCGTCCGCCGACATATTGGCGTAAGATGTATAGGGGAATGCTGGAAAATAGTGCTGCCCTTCGGGTCCGGTTCCATGGATCAGAGCATTAGCCAGGTCTAGGGCAGACCAGGACCCAATACCAACTTCTGGGTCACTGGAAATGTTGGGGGCAATGAACGTGCCGAATTCCGTCTCAAAACGGCGACCACCGGAGAGCATGAGCTTTTCTTCACCAACCGCATCCGCCGCTGAATGACAGGATGCGCATCCTGCGGCGTAAAACACGATTTCACCTCTGGCGAGATCTGGGTTCAAACCGTCAAGTTGAGATCGATCCATTCTTTGTGGTCGGGTCAGCACCAAACCGGCCAACCCAACCAAAAGTGCAACGAAAGCAGTGAAAAGGAAAAACCGCTTCACAGCTTTCTACCATTTAGTCTTTCGGTGCTCTGTACGCTTTGTGACATGCCGAACAGCTTCCACCCAGATCGCCCATAGCCGTTTTCAGGGCATCAACATCTTGGCCAGCCGCAGCCTGCATCGCAATAGCGGCGTCTGCCATGGCCTGCCCTTTGGCACCCACGTCGGGGAAATTTTCCCAGATCGCAGGTAACGCTCGGGAGGACGGATCGGATACATTGTCAGATCCTTGGGGCCACATCGCGGATTGGTCGATCTGCGTTAGTACAACAAGGTTGTTTGCAGCCCGTGTTGCGGCCTCGGCATCATAATCCACCTCGCCTTTGGCCATGCCGCCAAGTGTACCAAGATTGAAGGCGTAGAGTTGCATGATTGAGGTTCGAGCCTTCACAGCCGGGTTTTCGCTTTCGTGGGCGATGGCAGTGCCAATTGCAGCCACTGATAAAATACCGGCCGCAATGATCGAAATTTTCTGCATCATGGTGTGTCTCCCTGTTCAATACTCCGAATGTTATCTTGAACGAATTTACTTGTAATTGTTTGTTATTGGTCGTCCCCTGTTAATTTATGAACAATGAAAACTGGAATGATATTAGGTACGCGTTAGCCGTAAGCAAATACGGTTCGTTAAACGCGGCGGCGGCGGCTCTGGGCGTTACGCATGCCACAGTCTTGCGCAGAGTGGCCGCATTCGAAGAGCGCAATGGTTGCCGGATTTTTCAAAAAAACCCGTCAGGATATTCCGTTCTGCCCGAAGCCAGTGCGATCTTTTCGGCCATGGAAAGCGTCGAAGACGCTGTGCTGTCGGTGGAGCGAGCAGTTGTAGGAGCAAACCGGTCTCCTATGGGTCACGTGCGCATTACGTCTACCGATAGTCTTTGTCAGATCGTTCTCCCTCGCATCCTGAACGAGATCTCACTTCTTTACCCAGGCTTGAATTTGACTCTGCTGAGCCAAAATAGCCACCATGATCTTTCCAGACTGACAGCAGACATTGCTGTGCGCCCATCGATAAAGCTTGGAGAAGGACTAGTTGGGCAGCGTGCAGGAACGCTGTCCTTCGGCGTCTTTGACGATGGTTGCCCAAATCGCAAATGGATGAGGCTTGATGGGGCGTTAAGCCGTTCACTTCCTGCCAAATGGCTGAAGGCGAATGTGAGCGCCGACGAAATGACCAACGGAGCAGACAGTTTTCTGGTGCTACAACAGATGGCTGCATCGGGAGCTGGAAAAACCTTTCTGCCGTCATTTTTTGGCGATGCGGATACCCGCCTTAAAAGGTCGCAGGACGTATGTTCTGAGATTGAAGTTCCGCTGTGGGTCGCGACGTTAGAGGAAATCTCGCAAACCCCTAGGTTTGCCATTGTTCAAAAGGCGTTAGTTGAGCGTATATCTGAAGCGCTAGCTAGGTGATTTCATGCAACACAGATTTTCGAGATCTTGCATTTTTGACTTTCCAAATTTGCAAAGTCCAGTCGGATATGTCTGCTTTGCGCTCTGACCTGCTGATCAAAAATGCAGCATAGCTTTAACTTTGCTTGGTAGGTCTGGGCTCATTCCGGGCCTTAGCTGCTTGATTAGCTAATGACGGTAGTGCGGGACAAAGTAGCCGTTTGGTTTCACAACCCAGTGACTACCTTTCGATGAAATGCAACTAAGGCCAATCGAAAAGCACTTTTTCATAAGTTGGGGGATGGCCCACTCACAAATCACCCCCCAGCCGAACTGGACTGCAAAGGTCCAGGACGGTTGACTAAAACCCTTCAATTGCGGTTTCTACTTGACCGCAAAGCTTATCAATATCGCGCTCAAGCATATCGCTTTCTCGGGTCTCATCTCTGACCGCAGATAGTTCATCTACAACAGCCCGCAGATCTTCTTCTAGAGCTGCTTCAGCAATACGTGCCAAAGCTCGTATGAGGGCTGCTGTTACGAGACCATTGCCTCTGGCTGCGCGTCTCAGTGCTGGCATCGAGTCGTGAAACAAGGACTCTGCTGTGATGGATGGATAAACCACCCGCACGGCTCCGTCGTCATCCCGATACACACCCGTGCAGAGCTTGGACGACCACGCTCGAGCCAGAGACGCCGAAAGTCGGTCGATGCAGACTATTGCGGTAAACGTGTCGTTGACACCCGGTGACAACGCCCGGAGTGCGATTTCAACGAGAAGATGGACAGAAAAACGGATATCTCCATTAGGATCTCGAGCGGGGATCAACGGAGCTGCTGCTTGCACTAGATCATTGAGGCTCTCGTCACTATCCCCATAAACATTGGCCAAAGTGTCCGTTGGAACCATAAAGTCACCTGGCTGCACATCAAAAACGACGACTGCTCCTGCTTCTTCGGCCGCACTCACCAGACCTTCGGTATCGATCGAGTTCACATATCCAGTGCCCGAAGCCGAGACTTGACGTTTGTCCCCGTGCTCAGGGATTGCCGCTGAAGACGGAATATCTGCACTGTTTTCGATTGCGGTGGTCACTTGGCGATCCAAGGCTTCAGAAATCCGCGCCGCCTCCTGATCAATTGTTACGCGCGTCGATACTGTATGAACGAACAGCAACAGCAAAAGAACTGAGATGATCGAATAGATTATTCCTATCGCAACGGCCAAATTAACGGATGTGTCGTCGCGTATCAGCCACAAGATCATCAAGCTGTATAAAAACGTTGCTCCAAGGGAGCCAACCGCAATCTGATTTACCCTGTCTTCGCCAAAGCGCTGCAAGAGCCTGGGTCCAATAGATCCTGCTGCCAAAGTGTAAACCAGCAGAACAATGGAATAGACCATGACCAACGCGGACATGGATGCTGCCGAGATTGCGCTCAGTACATCGCTCGCAGTGCGATTTGAAACGCTTAGCCAATGGGATGTAGTCCAACCCCAGCCCACAAGCGCATGCTCAGTCTTGAAGACAACCCCAGCCACCAAAAGCCCAGACAGACTAATGGCGGCAGGGATGGTTAGGAACCCGCGAAAATACCTCACTAAGTCTCTAGGTGTTTGCATTCCGGTCCCCATTCACAACACGCGCTTTGTTCATGAACCCAGCATGGAGCTTTTCGCGAACCGGTCGGCCGCCTTCTTCAAAGCACTCTGCATATCGTCCCATGCAGCCTCGTAGCCCTGTTTGACATCCTCCCAGGCTTCGTCGCTGGTTGACTTCAACTCTTTCAGCTGAGCCTCTGCGTCGGACCTTAACTGGTAGAGCTTGCTGAGTTGTTCCTCAAGCTCGAGTTTGGCATCCGCTTCAGCCACCTTCAGCTTGGCTTCAAGAACATCAATCTGGGCCTTCCAACTATCCAGTTGCAGCTGTGCTTTTTTCTCGTACCCAACACGTGTCATCATTTTTCCTTTCTTCTCAAGCGGTGGTTCAGATCAAGGGGAGTCGCCCATTAGGCCGCAACAATTGCCTTGAGCATCCAGACCGCTTCCTCATGCTTCGCCATCCTGGCGTTCATCAGATCCTCTGTTGCTCCATCGCCATAACGGGCGGCGGTCGCGGCAGTCTCACGTAGGTTCCGGGCAATCGCTTCATGGTCTGCGACCAATTGTTTGATCATGCCCTCTGCATCTTTGACCGTCTCTTCTTCGTTCAGCTTGGCTTGGCTAACCATGTCAGTGAACGAGATGGGTGCCACCTGACCCAACGCGCGCACACGCTCTGCCAATTCATCCGCGGCTTCGAAAAGGTCGCGATACTGACGCTCTGTGAGCTCATGGATCGGCAGGAAAAGTGGGCCCACGACGTTCCAATGTGTGCCTTGCGTTTTCACCATCAGGACCGTGGTATCGGCCAATACTTCCGTCACCGCGTTGGCGATCCAGGCGTTCTTGTCGATACCTGTTTCGTTCGTTTCTTCCTGAACTTCAGACTTCAAAACTTGCTGTATCATTATTACTCCGTTTCGTTGCTTGTGGAGTAAAACTTAAGGGCGATACGTAAAAAGTAAAATAAAAACATATACTTAACATGGGTATCCGACACATCATGGGGTACTTCATGATCCTGGGTATCCGGTCCAACATGCCAACATTGATGCAGACATACAGGCCCATTGCCATACATGCTTGGAGTAACTGACGTAAGCTACTGAGGTCATGCCAGTGTCTGATCAAAATCGACCACCAAAGCGCACTGAAAAACTGCAACTGATGCTCGACCTCGAAGAGCTTAAAGAAATCGATGATTGGCGGTTCGAGAACAGGTTGCCATCCAGAGCGGCCGCCATTCGTGAACTCATCCGCCGCGGTCTAATTTCCAATGAGTTCGAAGAACCACCTACTGACGCGCCTTCCGGTGAGTTTCGGGTTGTGGACGAGCGACAGGAAAGTCCGCAGAACATTCTGGTGAAGTCCCAGGACGGTTCGCGGTATCGCGCGCTCGGCTTTTGAATACCGTATAGTGCTCGATCCGCTGTCAAAGTAACTATGCCCGCTTTGGGCTCATTCGGCATCTTCGCCGCTGTCTCAATCAACGTCGGCTTCGGTTTCGGTGTCTGCGAGCGCGCGGTAGACGGTCATTCTCGACACCCCCAATTGACGGGCGATTTGGGCTTTGTCGATGCCCTCGCCTGCCAATCGACGGATCTCCTCCTCATCGACGGATTTCCGCCTCCCCTTGTAGACGCCTTTGCCCTTAGCGGCGTCAATCCCAGCACGCTGCCTGTCACGGATGAACTTGAGCTCCATGTCGGCCACCATACCCAGCACGGTGATGACCATTCGGCCCATGTCACCGGCGGTGGTGACTTCGGGTTCGAGTACGCGGAGTGACGCACCCTTGGCGTCCAACTCGTGAACCAAATTTAACACATCACGGGTGGATCGGCCCAGACGGTCCAGGCGGTGCACGACCAGTTCGTCGCCGTCACGCAGGAACTCCATCACTGTCGCCAGCTCGGAACGATCATCGCGAGACGCACTGGAAACCGTTTCCGAGCGGATGACCTCACAGCCCGCTGCCTTCAGTTTGGCTTCCTGAATGTCGAGTTCCTGGCTTGACGAGCTGACGCGGGCATATCCGATCTTGGGCATGGCGTTCTGTCACATTAGGGTGGTTTGCACTCTGATACTGTAACAATGAACGACTGACCACTCATTTGTGACATTCCTGCATGTCACACCAGCCTGTCTCCTGAGGGTATACCCAAATGTGACATACAGATCACGCGGCCATTGCTCCGAAGTCGATCCGCTTGTCCAGGTCAACATCAAACCGGCCATACGGGTTGATGTGGGAATAGATCAGTGGTGTGAGGCCGTGGTAATCCCGCTCGGACAGGCGGGTTGCCCATCCCGGTTCCGGCAACACGGATTGCACCATGCGCGTGTTTACATAGACAAGGGATGCTTGGAGCAGATGCAAGGCATGGGCGGAGATTTCCTGATCGGCAATCCGGTTGCTGGAAATCTCGCCGTCTTTGCCAAAGAACACGAAACCATTGGCGCTGTTCCAGTTCTCCACCACATGCAGCCCTTCATGAATCTCGCGGCGGAAATCCTCGGATCCAAGATAACGACACAGAAAGATTGTCTTGATCGCTCGCCCCAGTTCAGCGAGCACTCTATAAGTCGGGGCATCACATCGGCGCGTGCAAAACGACGCAGAATCGCTTCCGGATCAGCCGTGCCGTGCTGCATGGCCGAGGCGTATTTGACCACTTCATCGTACTGTCTTTCGATCTCTGCCCAGTCGATGGTACCAGCCAGGATGGGCATGAGATTTGGCAGTTGTCCTCGTATGCCTGCGCTTGGCAAGGCCAGTTTCTGCCTGGCAATGGCCTTCAAGCGTGGGGCTAGTTCGAAGCTTAAAAGGTGACAGAAGGCGAAACCAATGGCACTCTGGCCGTGGCTATCAACATACTGGCGCTGGATTTCCATGTCGGTGCAATGGCGCAAAACCCCTTCGATCATAGCCGCCACTTCGGAAGATGAGCAGCGTTTCGGTTGAGAGTAAATGCAGGTCGCTTGGCGCTCGACATGCCAATAGTTCATGACGCCCCGCCCGCCGTATCGGGCGTGCCATTCTGTCATCAGATTGCGATCCCAGGCCCCGAATTTGGAGGAATCTGCCGCGCATGCAGTTCCTGCATCACCCCATACGGCCGGGTTCCGAACCGCCAAAGTGGCATCCGCGACTTTTGCCGACGCAGCCCGAAGCGAGGCCGGATCAATGTAGCGGCGACGGATATGCAGCAGTTCATCATAGCTGGTCTCAGGCACCCCAGTAGCCACCCGTTTCAATCCGGCATTGGTGCCCAGACCGTACAGACACGGAAGCAAACGCTGGTCTCTGACCTTGCGCGCAAGCGCCTCACGGCTCGCTGAGGTTTCAAATACATCCAGAAACTCGGTATCAATAGCCGTTTCCTTTAATGCATCCAGCAGACCTGCCATCGGTTATCGTCTTCCGATTTCTGCCTTCAATGAAAGGAGGCCACGTGGTTCGGGCGTTGGTGCGAAAGACGTGACACAAATTCGGTTTTCGCCAGACCATCGAAACCGGACCAGGTCATTGGAAGGCAAAGTCCCATTCAGTTCGTGCAATTCGAATTCCAGTTGCTCGCGAACTGAGTTGGAAAACTCCCGCGCATCCTGGGTGAGCTTCAGTCCGGCACAGTAAGCCGCGCGCCTCTCTGAAAAGTCCTTTGGCAAGTCGTCATCCGGATTGCGATAGCGATCCGCGCCCTCAACCCAGATTTCCTTGGCACGGATACGATCTCGTAATTGTGTCAGGATACAGATTTCATAAGAAATAACGTTCAGCCGACCCCGGTGATCAAAAACGGTGTCACGCCATTTGCGCGGGATGGATCCGTCGGGAGCCAATGACGCCGGAGCGACGCGTCGCCCTTCCTCATTCAGGTGAGTGATCAAAGACAGAGCATCAAGAATCGGACGCCAGCTTTCATTGTTCGAGCGAAAATTCAGCACAGTTAACAGCGAGGGTAACATCCGGTGATAATGGCTGGCCCAGAAACCTCGCATCACCATCTGAATCCGTGCATCCAGCGTACCCTTCGCACGATGCTCGTCAATGATCGCTTTCAGTTTAGCAGCGCCCGCAACAGGGAAGATCACATCCGAGACCCTGCCATTTGGGGTCATCATCGCCGCAGTGGTGATATCGACCAGCAATCGCTCCTTGCCGTGCACTTTTTCAATGTCGGCAGCGATCTTGCCGATCACCTTGCGCCGGGATTTCGTCCCGATCCGGTGAATTACATCAATCAACAGATCCGTCAGCGCACCGATCAGGTGCGATTTACGAGACATTATATACAGGGCCAGTAGCCCAACCCGTTTCTGATGGGCATGACGGCGCATTTCATAGGCCGTTTCGCCTTCGACACGGCGCGCAAAGTGTCTGAGCCAGGGCGGGTCGGCATTCTCAATTACACCAAATGGAAGATCAAGGCCCTGTATAAAGGCCAGTCGGTCTGCGGCTTCCAAAACGTTGTCCAGAGTCGCGGCTCCAACATCATCTTTCAGCCGAAGAAAACCATGCACGGCTCGTGGTTGGGCAAGGCATTCTTCCAATGCTGCGCTTGTCTTCTTCGTAACCTTGCCCGAGACCTCTGCCAGAAAGTGCTCTTGGAATGCATGCAGCGCAGAACGGACCGAGCGCTCCACAATCTTCCGCGAGGGCAGGAATATCGCGTTCTGCAACGCCCACCTGAAACCAAAATCAATGAGAGGGTCGATGGTTGGGCCTGATCTGGCACTCTCCTCGACAAGCACAGCTTGGAGTTCCGCGATCCCGCTCATTCGCCCGTCGAAACCCAAGATGGCGTAAGATATCAAGGCGGTGACGACGGGCAGCGTCTGATTTCAGATCGTATGGACGAACATTGGTGCCCAGCTGTTCTTCAACATACTGAACCCGGTCGTCTGCAATTTCATTGAGCGTATCTGGAAAATACCCGCGACTTCGAAAATGAACCAGCTGAAGCGCCAACCCTGCGCGCATCGCGTGACGATATCCCTGAACGAAATCTAGCTCGCCATACGACAGGCTCCAGACATTCAGCTCTTCGCGATCCATCTGAATACTCCTTGACCAAAACGGCGAACTTCCCGAGGAACCAGAAAACCGTCAAGTGTTCTCTTGTTCTGCCATTGTTCCTCATAAGGCGTATCTGTGCACGCTCGGGGCGGTTGGGCCAATAAGCCAAGCTTTGACTAATCCGGACAATTACATGAACGCGTTCTGGTCGCGTGGTTTCCGATCTCATAGGTTTCATGCGGCCAGAGCGAACATTTTGTACGTAAGCTCGATCTCTTCCTGAACGTCTGTTTCCATCTTGCGGATAAGGTAGTTCTTGACTGTGCGGATGGCCCCAAGGACATGCGGAGTTTATTCGGCGGAGTTTGGGGAACGAAAACTCTGAGGATACTCGGTAGTCCTTTCAACGGTGCATATTCGCTTGCAGTCTGATTGTTCCACCATTTCTTGTCGATGTGTCGGATACTGTCGAACCTTCTCGACAGCCCTGCGTAGTAATGGCCTTGGCCGCCTTCGCGTCATGCATGGCAATCAGTTAAAACTCAATCATCTGACCGCGCCGATCAGTGGCGCCCCTCTCAGCGAACAGATCTTCGGTATTCTGGTCGGAAAGCGGGTAGCGCTTTTACTAACCTACTCCTCAAATTTTATGCAGGTTTTGGAGTGGATTAGCTATCTTCTGCTCCTGCGGGTCAATCTGGGCGTAGACCCTTGGGCCAGCCCTGGTCGACTCTCGCTCTGACTTGACCCGAACGGGATACCATCGTCTGGAGTCTGCACACCTGAGAAAAGCCAGAGATTAACTTCAAACTGGTCAATACCGATTGCCCCACCCACACATTACAGCCAGAAAGGTCATTGGACTAGAATTTGTGACAGTTCCCGTGCCTTGACCGAGCATCCCGCAATCTGGAGGAGCTTACCCGGACTGTGCGATCGGTTCTGCCCAGGCCAGTCCATTGTGTGACAATTGATTGATGCAGCTATTAATGACCGGGTGGAAAATTCCGAAAAACTCCAGGTCAGATCCGGTCTCAGTTGAAAGCACGACATTGGTTGAGGTCGCAAATTTGACAACAATACTACTATCCAGTTTCGCCCTTTCGTCATCAACGTAGGGAAGATTTCCCCCCTTCAGGTTGAAGATTGCATTGGCGACGTGACCAGGCATACCCTTGTTGATCAAAAAGCTCTCATAGGCGCTTGTGAACTCCTCAGTTGCAGGCTTCTCGGCGATTTCTGGGCCATAAACGCGCGCGATGACCTGCTGCGCGTGGGCGTTGATCGCGCCCGGTTGCAGGGCAAACCGAAGACCGCCGATCACGGTTGCCAGACATACACCTCCAAGTAATGCGCCACGTCTTGAAATCATCATCGTACTACCTCCGCCGCGCGTAAGGATAATGCAGACAGAGTCAGGGACGGATTCGCCGGTGAGCAGGTCGGAAACGCCCCGGCGCCCAAAGCGAAGACGTTCGGAACCTCGTGCAGCCTTAGATATTCATCCACGACCCCTTCTGCAGGATCGGTACTGATGCGGTGCGTGCCCTGGATATGGGCCTGGCTGGGCAAGATGCCGCTGACTGTCATACCGTCGAGGGTGTCCGGAATGATGCCCGGCAGACCCTCCAACGCGCGCTGCAATCCCTTGTATGCATAAGGATGGTGGCCCGTCCATTCGACGACCGGAACGTCATTTTCAAGAAGAACCTTGTTTTCGGCAAGAGGCAAATCCTCGGCTGCAAGAGTCAGCACCAACCTGTTGGTCCATTTCCCGACTTCTTCGCGAATGTCGGGCATCGCGTTCGTGCTTTCGATCAGCACAGCGGCGGCTTCCGATCGGTCGGTGTCGTGATAGAAATGATATCCGTGGCTGGTTTCAGAGGTGCCGCCAAAGTAGTTCTTGATCGTGGCCGTATCGACAACCACCCTCTGTGAGGCTTCCTCATGCAGATACCGCCCCAGCGCCGGTGACGTCACACCGGAGCGTAGCAGAATGGCAGTGTTGAAGATGGCATTGGCCCCCAGCGCGAATAGACTGCTTTTGACTTTGATCTCTTCCTCGTTTGGGCCGCGCAGGATGCCATACGTTGCCCGCCCCCCTTCGACCAGCAGCTCTCGGAGCTCGGTTTCCAACACGTAGCTGGCCCGCGGATGTGCAAGCTGATCAAAACCGTTCAGGATCGTGAACTTTGCGCCTGCCGGGCAAATACGGCATACGCCGTTCGCGCAACAATTTGGCCGCGTTCCACCATTCGCGCGCGCGGTCGGCAGCGGAACCCACGACGGGCTGTAATCCCGCAGAACCTTGTCGGAACGGGACATTGGATGCGGCGGATAAGGAAGCGGATTGGCGCGCGGTATAATGTGGTTTGACTTGCCGCCAGCAACCTCCATCAAAGTTTCGGCCCGCTCATAATAAGGGCTAAGATCATCGTAACCGAATGGCCAGTCCATCCCGACGCCAAACAGTGAATTCATCTGGAAATCATCTGGGTGAAATCGCGGCGTGTCACCATGCCAATAGTTGGAATTTCCGCCGAAGACTGAAAAACTCAGCCATTTTTTTTCAGAACCCGAAGTGTTGCGTTGCGCGATTGTTTCCCTGGCACCCCAGCCATCCCGAAGCTGCGCTTCGTGCGAACGAAACGCACCTTTTTCAATGATAAGGACGTCCAAATCCAGCGGCAAAGCATGTGCAAAAAACATTGCAGCAAAACTGCTACCGACAACGACCACATCCCATTCGCGGGACGCGACCTCCGCAAGTTCAATGCGATTCATCTATACACCCAAGCCTCTGAAGAGGCGCAAAACAAAATCAATCGTACAACGGTCTTCGTGACTCCAGCCTACCCTGCGACTGTGGTTTGTCAAATCACACTGATATGTCGAGTTTTTACGAGACAATTGACAGACGCCGCGCAGATTGTTGTCTCAGACTTTTACAGCAACGGATCAAATCTCAAGCGCGGCCAGTTCGCCTTGTGTTATTATTGGTGAAATGCCTCTGCCAGCCCCGGATCAAGTTGATGCGTGTGCAAAAACGCGTCATACCCTTGGTGGTGCCGCAGTTGGTCGGTTTGGCGTTGGCCCTTCTCTTGCCATTCCTTGCCAGTCGGCTGCCTTGGGTCGCCTGTTACGGAGCGTGAAATATGCGTCTGAGCCAATGCCATAACTTCCACGACTTTCGGCGACTGGCCAAGCAGCGGCTGCCGGGGCCAATTTTCAACTATATCGACGGTGGCGCGGATGATGAGGTGACATACCGCGAAAACACCATCGCGTTTGAACGCTGCGATCTGTTGCCTTCGGTCTTGCGCGGGGTGTCGGATGTGGACATGTCCGTTACCGTGATGGGGCAGAAACTGGATATGCCGGTCTATTGCTCCCCCACCGCTTTGCAGCGTTTGTTCCACCATAAGGGCGAGCGCGCCGTTGCAGCAGCGGCTGAGAAATACGGCACCATGTTCGGCGTTTCCTCGTTGGGTACAGTCTCGCTTGAAGAACTTCGGCAGAAACACAAGAACCCGCAGGTCTATCAATTCTATTTCCACAAGGATCGCGGTTTGAACGCGGCCATGATGCAGCGTGCCAAAGAGGCGGGCGTCGAGGTCATGATGCTGACCGTCGACAGCATCACCGGCGGCAATCGCGAGCGTGACCTGCGCACCGGCTTCTCTATCCCGTTCCGCCTGACATTGGGTGGCATGATCCAGTTTGCGATCAAGCCGATGTGGGGGATCAACTATGTCACCCACGAAAAATTCCGCCTGCCGCAGTTGGAAGAGCATGTGGATATGGGCGGTGGCGCCAGTTCGATTGGTGGGTATTTTACCGATATGCTGGACCCGTCGATGAACTGGCAAGACGTGGCCCAGATGGTGCGCGATTGGGATGGACAGTTCTGCCTGAAGGGCATCATGACTGTCCAAGATGCCAAGCGTGCAGCCGAGATTGGGTGCACCGGTATTATCCTGTCAAACCACGGTGGCCGTCAGCTTGACGGGTCTCGCACGCCTTTTGATCAACTGTCCGAGATCGTGGACGCGGTTGGTGACAAGCTGGACGTGATGATGGACAGCGGTGTGCAACGCGGAACCCATGTTCTGAAAGCGCTGTCGTTGGGGGCTAAAGCAGTTGGCGTTGGGCGGCACTATCTTTATCCTTTGGCTGCGGCAGGACAGGCGGGGGTAGAGCGGGCCTTGGGTCTGATGCATGCCGAGATTGAACGCGACATGAAACTTATGGGCGTCACTAGCGTCGACCAACTGAGCCGCGAGAATATCCGCTTTCGAACAACCTAGTCAGAGGCAAGAGCCGAAATGACCAATGACGCATTGATCAAACTCTTTCGCTCGATCGTCGGATCGCGCCACGTCCTGACCGGAGAGCGCGCGACTGAGAGGTTTCGACGCGGCTTTCGCTCGGGCGAGGGTCAGGCGCTGTGTGTCGTTCAACCCGGTAGCCTGCTGGAACAGTGGAAGGTGCTGCAGGCCTGTGTCACGGCCGACAAGATCGTCATCATGCAAGCCTCGAATACCGGCCTGACAGAAGGGTCCACACCCAAAGGAAGTTATGACCGCGACGTTGTTTTAATCAACGTGAGCCGAATGAATGCTTTGCACCTTTTGCAAGGCGGGCAGCAGGTGCTTAGTTTTCCGGGCGCGTCGTTGTTTGAGCTGGAAAAGCAGCTGCGCCCGTTGGGGCGGACGCCCCATTCCGTGATCGGTTCTTCCAGCATCGGCGCTTCGATTCTGGGCGGGGTTTGCAACAACTCGGGCGGCTCGCTATGTGAACGCGGCCCCAGCTATACCGAGCTGTCCCTTTTTGCCAAGATCACCGCTGATGGCGAACTGACGCTGGTGAACCATCTGGGTCTGGATCTGGGCAACTCTCCCGAGGAAATCCTGACGCGGCTTGAAGCTGGGGATTTCGACAAGAACGCCCCCACGCCCGAGGGGCGCAATGCCTCGGATCCGGATTACACGACGATCTTGCGAGATGTCGATGCGGATACTCCGTCGCGCTTTAACAACGATGGTCGCCTGTTGTACGAGGTGTCTGGCTGCGCGGGAAAGCTAGCGGTTTTCGCGGTCCGGCTTGACACATTCCCGACCTATGACCGCGAGCAGGTTTTCTACATCGGAACAAACGATCCCGCTGACCTGACGGAACTGCGGCGTCACATCCTGAAAAAATTTGAGACACTACCGGTTTCGGCCGAATATGTGCACCGCGAGTGCTTCGACATTGCCGCGAAATACGGCAAGGACACACTGGTGATGATCGATAAGCTGGGAACCGACAGGCTTCCGATGTTTTTTGCATTGAAGGGCGAGGTGGATTCGCGCCTGAACAAGTTTGCGTTGACCAGAGGGTTCACGGATAAGTTCATGCAGATTGCCTCGCGTCTATGGCCCGAACATCTGCCGAAATTCCTGCATGAGTTTCGTGACAAGTACGAACACCACCTCATCCTGAAAATGCACGATGGCGGTATCGAAGAGGCAGCTGGGTTTCTGCCCGACTTCTTCGAAAACCGCGGTGCGGAGTTCGTCACCTGCACGCCGCGCGAAGCCAAGATCGCTGGATTGCATCGGTTTGCCGCCGCTGGTGCCGCCGTGCGGTATGGTCATGTTCATGCGGCTGAGGTCGAAGAGATCCTGGCGCTGGATATCGCGCTTCGCCGCAATGACCGTGACTGGTTCGAAACTCTGCCCGCCGAGATCACAGATCAGCTTTTGGGCAAAGTCTATTACGGCCACCTGATGTGCCATGTGATGCATCAGGATTATATCGTCAAAAAGGGATGTGATCCCAAAAAGATAAAGGCTGCGATGCTAAAAATTCTGGAAGAACGCGGTGCGGAATACCCGGCAGAACACAATGTTGGCCACCTCTACGAGGCCAAGCCCGATCTGGCCGCACATTACAAACGCTGCGATCCGACCAATTCGCTCAACCCGGGTATCGGTAAAATGTCCAAGGCGCGCAATTACGGCGAAGAAAACGCTGCGTAAGCGTTTTCGCGTGATTTGGACGCACGTCAAGCTGTTCGCAGTGCATCCGTAACATGGGCGATGAACGCAGCAGTGTTTGAAACCCGCGCACCGGCTTCGGCTTGGGAATGCAGGCGCAGGCTGTCGTGTTGCGGGCGATCCCGCTCTCAGGCGGTATGCACAGTTCGGGCAACGCCAATTGGCGAAGGCGTCGCAAGACGCCCGCGCCACTATTGTTTGTCAGACTTCGACTTCGACCTTTCCGATCGGGTTCGAGCAGCAGGCCAAGATATACCCGGCCTCAATATCGTCTTCTGAAATGCCACCATTGTGGACCATGTGGACGTCACCCTTGATCTTCTTGACCTTGCAAGTTCCACAAACACCGAACGTACAGCCTGATGGGATATTCAGACCAACAGACCGTGCAGCCGCCAGAACCGTATCGGTTTCGGCCACCTTCGCCGTGACGCCTGAGCTTGCGAAAAGAATTTCGGCACTGGTGTCGTCGTCGGGAACAACATCATCCAGTTCCGGTTGCTGTGCTTTAGTCTCAACAGGTGCGCCGAAACTTTCTTGGTGGTAGTTTTCCATGTCATAGCCCAGACCGGCAAGCGCATCGCGCACAGCTTGCATAAAGGGCTCCGGGCCGCAGCAGTAAACCTCGCGGTCCAGATAATCCGGTGCCATCAGGCCCAGCATCAGCTGGTTAAACTGGCCTTGATATCCGGTCCAGGGGCGGTACGGGTCGGGTTCCTCGACTACAAATTTCAAGTTCAGCCCATGCGTCCGGCTGGCCATTTGCTCTAACCGCTGGCGAAAGATGATTTCAGACGGCCGTTTGGCACAATTGATGAACACAACGTCCAGCGTGCGCCCTTCATCCCACATACAGGTTGTCATCGACATCAAGGGTGTGATGCCTGAACCGGCCGAGATGAACAGGTATTTGCCAGAGGAACTCTTGGCATTCGTGAACAAACCTGCCGGGCCAATGGCTTTGATCCGCATGCCTGGTTGCAGGTTGTCAAGCATCCAGCGCGTGCCGATGCTATTGGACTGCGCCTTGGCCGTAATCGTGATCGATCTGGGCCGTGAAGGCGACGATGAGATTGTATAGGTGCGATGCACAACGCCGCCCGGTTGACCCGGTGCCGGAATTTCCAGCGTCAGGAATTGTCCGGGCTCGTAGCTGAACAGGGCGCCAGAAGGGGCCCGAAATGTAAAGCTGGCAGTATTTGGCATTTCGGGCACGACCGAGACGCATTCCAAACTTTCACTGTCCTGCCAGACGGCTGTTGCCGAGGTCACAACGTCCATAACCGTCACTCCGCAGCTAAAGCGTCAGGGATCAATCGGCGCGTCAGAGTTGCGCAATACCAATCGACAAACTGTAAAACGCCGGATTCCTGTATCGCAGAATAGGGTCCGGGTACATAGGCCGGGCTGTTGATGCCCTGCTGGTTATCCTCAACCACCTGGCGGTCTTCATCATTGGTCGCTTCCCAAACTTCGGTCAGGCGTTTCAGGTCATAGTCCACGCCTTCGACGGCATCCTTATGGACAAGCCATTTCGTCGTGACTTCGGTTTCCGTGGGGCTGATTGGTGTCACGCGGAAAACGATGGAATGGTCCGCCAGAAAATGGTTCCACGTGGTCGGATAATGGAATTTCAACAACGATCCCGCATCAGCAAAGGGTGATTGGCCCAACCAGCGGCGCACGGCGGATTTGCCATCCATCGTGTAACTCTGGGCCCCTTCCTTCAGGGGCATTCGGGCCAGACGGTACTGCCCATCCTCGTGCAGGTAAAATTGTGACGGCAGCCCTGCGGCTTCGCAGCGGTCGAAATGGGTTCGCAAATGTGCTGGCAGAGCGCCCCCTTCGATGCCGGTTACGGTCGGATCATCGGGGAAAGTGCGGCACAGCGCGGGATGGTTCCCTCCGCAGTGGTAACACTCACGATTGTTCTCCCAAACCAGCTTCCAGTTCCCGTTCTCGATTATAGAGCTTTCGAAAGCGACCTTGGCATTGCCCAGGTCATGTGGCTCTAGATAGGCCCCTGCGATATTGGCGAACGTATCAAAGTCCGGCGCGTCCTCTGCCAGACAAATATAGACCAGACCGGCCAGCTCGCGGCAGTGCACTGCCTTTAACCCGTGCTGCTTGGGGTCGAAATCAGCACCCATGTCCCGCGCCCACAGCAAAGAGCCGTCAAGTTCATAAGTCCACTGGTGGTAGGGGCAGACCAGCTTGGGCGCATGGCCCTTGGACGCTTTGCAGATCACCGATCCGCGATGACGGCAGGTGTTATGAAACGCCCGGATTTGATTGTCTGCACCGCGCACGATGATCACGCGATAGGCACCGATGTTATAGGTGACATAGTCGCCTGCTTTGGCCAATTCACATGCCGGAATGGCAAATAGCCAATCGCGGTAGTGGATTGTTTCAAGGTCGGTCTGAAAAATCTCCGGGTCGGTGTAGAATGCCTGTTCCAGGGCATAAGCCGGATTTCGACGCGCCAACAGGCTTTGAATTCTGTTCACTTCTGGCTCTCCTGCCGCGCCCCGCGGCATTGCTTGGGCAGATGACAAGAGGGACCAGTCCGGAGGCGCGTGAGGATCGCGTCCGAAACCCGTGCCCCCACCGCCACCCGCAGTTTGACATATCAGCGAGGCTGGTTTCCGGACTTGGAAGGGGCTTGCGCCCGGTCTCAGCACCTTCCCGGGATCCTCCCCCCAGTGGTTGATTGCTGAGCCTGACCTTCGTTACCGTTGCGGGGGCAGTGCCGGATTTGCACCGGCTTCCCAATTCTCCGCCACCTGAGAATCAAATGTCGGCACCTCGTGGCCGTAAGTTATTTCAAGCCCAATCCAGCGCTGAAATACTTGCGACATTTTCCGCTCTGAAACAGACACGCCGGTGTACTGCTTGGTGAAAATGTCTGCCTGCGGTTCGAATTGTGTACCGATGCGAAGGTCTGCAATCGAAACGCCGTTTTCAAACCCCGCGAAACTGCGCCGCAAGGTGGTCGATCAACGCACGAATACGTGCGGTCAGGTGGCGGTTTTGCGGGTAGGCCGCGTAAAGGCCCAACGATAAAGCCTCTTGCTCTTCGAACAGAAGTTGCAGTTTTCCTGTGTCCAAAAAGGACTGCCCCGTATAAAGCGGAATCCGCCCGATCCCCAGCCCATCCGCAGCCATATGTGCAACCGCACGCGGTGAGTTTGCGCGGAAATTGCCCGTAACCGGAA
Organism: Ruegeria sp. YTSA135; assembly: GCF_059610165.1. NCBI lineage: Bacteria > Pseudomonadati > Pseudomonadota > Alphaproteobacteria > Rhodobacterales > Roseobacteraceae > Ruegeria > Ruegeria sp. YTSA135. The sequence continues at coordinate 69,381 of NZ_JBXWNC010000014.1, forward strand.
CCGTGTATTCTCGACCTTTTGCTTTGAACGCCCAGTGGTCAGAAAAGCTGCCGGTGGTCTGAAGCAGGCAATTATGGGTTGCCAGTGCTGCCGGTTCTTTTGGTGTCCCGTGCTGCGCCAGGTATTCGGGTGACACGCAGCACACAATCCGCATGTCCGTGAGCTTGCGTGCGACAAGGTTCGAATCCTTCAAAACGCCGAACCGAATGGCCAGATCGAAGCCTTCCTCAACCATCGAAACATGATGATCTGACAGGTGCAGCTCGATCGAGACCTTTGGATGCTCGGTCTGGAAGGGTTTTAACAGATGGATCAATTCGGCCGAGCCAAAGCCTGTCGGCGCAGTAATCCGTATGCGCCCCGCCAATTCTGTCTGGCGTTGCTGGACAAGGCGTTCTAATTCATCGAACTGCTCCAGCAGGGGCAGACAGCGTTCGTAATAGGATCGCCCGGTGTCGGTCAAGGTGACACTGCGGGTGGTTCGGTTGAAAAGCTGCGCATTCAAACGATCCTCCAACTGGCCAACATATTTGCTGGTCAATTTAGTGCTTATACCGATCTGTTTTGCGGCTTCTGTAAATGACGAATGTGCTGCCACTGCCGCAAAAGCTCGCATGCCCTGAATCGTATCCATTGTCTACGCCACGTTCATAGTAATTCACCAAATTGATATATTATCGCCCAAGTGAAAGCAAACTATGTCTGGGGCACAGATGCTGATCAACAGCCCAAACCCTCAATCAGAGAAAGAGTTTCCAGATGTCCGAAACGATCCAAATTCACAGCTTCCCTCTATCCGGTCACTCGCACCGGGTCCGTCTGTTCGCCAACCTTGCCGGGATTAAACACGACGTTATCGACGTGGATCTTGCGGGTGGTGAGCACAAGCGCGAGCCGTTCTTGACGCTCAACCCGGCGGGTCAGGTGCCCGTATTGCAAGACGGCGACGTGGTTGTAAGCGACAGCAACGCCATTTTGGTCTATCTGGCCCGGAAGTATGCGCCTTCCTACCTGCCTTCTGATCCTGTCGGTGAAGCCGAGGTGCAGAAATTCCTGACCCTCGCAGCGGGTGAGATTGCGTTCGGCCCTGCCGCCGCGCGTCTGATCAACGTGTTCAACGCACCTTTGAACATGGAGTTTACCCATGCCACTGCGGCTAATGTTCTGAAAAAGCTGGATGACCACTTGGAGGGCCGCGACTGGCTGGTCGGCGATGCGCCAACCATCGCGGATATTGCAATCTACAGCTACACAGCACACGCGCCCGAGGGTGGCATCTCGCTTGAGCCTTATGCGAATGTGCGTCGCCTTCTGGCCAATGTCGAGGCGCTGGATGGATTTGTCCCCATGCCAAGCACCGCAGTTGGCTTGAACGCAGCCTAATCCTGCTATGCAATTGGCCAGTCGCACCCGCGACTGGCCTTCGATCCCACAACACACGAGGTCTGCCATGAACGATCAAGCCACTGAAATGAAATCTCCCTTTCATGCTGGCGAGCGTGAGATGCAATCTCGTGTTGGTAGGCGGGATAGGATCGAGGAATTCGGTCGCAAGTTCATTCGTCCGTTCATGCCCGACCAGCATCGAGAATTCTTTGGCAAGCTTCCCTTTCTGGTCTTGGGCAGCGTCGACGCCGATGGCTGGCCGTGGGCGTCAATGATCTCGGGCCGTCCGGGGTTCATACAGACGCCACATGACCGAAGTCTGGACATTGATGCGCGACCCTTGGCGGACGACCCGCTCAACCCCGCATTACAGGACGGAGCCCCGATCGGTGTTCTTGGGATTGAGCTGTCCACTCGTCGTCGCAACCGAGCCACCGCAACCGTGGGTACGGTTGGGGATCATGGGTTTTCGCTGGATGTGGTGCAGTCCTTCGGCAATTGTCCCAAATATATCCAGACGCATGACGTTTCGTTCCTCCGCGATCCAAGGGCCGTCATAGACCGTCCTGCAAACGACCGCTTCGTTGAATTGGATGCACGGGCGCGGGACGCGATCGCAGAGAGCAATGCGTTCTACGTCGCAAGTCACGCAAACACGCCGGATCAGGCAGGCGTTGATGTCTCGCACCGGGGCGGACGGGTTGGGTTTGTCAAAGTTGAGGGCAACAGCCTGCTGGTGCCAGATTTTGCCGGCAACAATTTTTTCAATACGCTGGGCAACTTTCTGTTGAACCCGAAGGCAGGTCTGCTGTTTCCGGACTATCAGACCGGAGATGCACTGATGCTAACCGGCACTGTAGAGGTTTTGGCCGATGGTCACCCCGATATCGCGGATTTCAAGGGTGCAAACAGGGGCTGGCGGTTTCATCTGGACCACGGACTGCGCATCTATGACGCGCTGCCGTTCCGGGCGGAGTTCCTTGAGTTTTCACCCTACAGCCTGATGGGGGATAGCTGGAAGGCGATCTAGACGGCTTTTGGCCGAACGATCCAGCTATGTCACGCCTGCGGATAGGGCGTTTCAAGTATGTCTATCCCGGCAATTCGCACGCTGACTTCGATGACCTCGGCAATCGGGGACCGCATCTGTGAACTGCTCTGGAAAAAGAAACTGGTTCAGACAGTCAGGTTTGACCAAGCAGGTAAAAAACCCGATTTCCTGTATTCACCCGCGTTGAACTTGCCCGCGTCGGTTTCCGGGCCTACTTTTAAAGTATGTGGCGTTTCACAGATATCCGTCCGGCCTATACCCGCGCAGAACGCGTCAGCGACGGGGTTGTGCACATATTAGGCGTGGCGTTGGCGCTTATGGCAGTGCCAGTTCTAATCACGATCACCGCCTTTCTCAGGACCGAGCCCGAGGCTGTTTTGGGCGTCTCGATATATGGCGCGACGCTAGTTATGATGCTGACGTTTTCGGCGCTTTATAACATGGTGGAAAGCGATCGGTGGTCTGATGTGTTGCGGCGCCTTGATCACTCAGGCATCTACGTGAAGATTGCCGGCACCTACACGCCGTTTGTTCTGCTATCAGCAGGGCAAACTCCGGGGCTGTTGGTCGGTTTGTGGTCTTCGGCAACGATCGGTTCGGTGTTAAAGCTGATCGACCCAAGCCGTTTCCGGTGGTTTGGCTTGTTTCTGTACCTGATGATGGGATGGGCGATTGTCTGGGCCGGGCAAACCATGCTGGCCGAGCTTTCACCCACGGTAATCTGGTTGATCGTTGCGGGTGGTGTTGTGTATACAGCGGGCGTTGGGTTCTACTTGCTGGAGCGGCTGCCGTTTCATAACACCATTTGGCATGTGTTCGTTTTGACGGGTAGCGTGCTGTTCTTTCTTGCGATCTTTGTTCGGATCGTCTGGGTGCCATACACGATTTCCTGAAAAGCAATTTGGAGTACCCGGTTGGCTCTGCCATTCAAAAACTGCGGAAATAAAACCTAGGAACTCAAAGGATTTTTCCGGACACAGTGATCCCATGTAATTTTTTAGTCTGAGATTGCATAAGTCGATTTCACATTAAAGGGGACGCGGCTAGGGTACCGGCAAGCTAACGTCTTGTTGCACCAGTCTGAAAAGGGACCGTCATGGATTTTGCCCCATCACCGCGCGCCGTGGAAATCCGCGACCAGCTAAAAGGTTTTATGGAAGCGCATATCTATCCGCGCATCCGCGACCACAAAGAACAGATCAAAGAAGGTATCTTCCCTGTTTCCTTTATGGAGGAACTGAAGGCTTTGGCGCGGTCCGAGGGGTTGTGGAATCTATTCTTGCCGTCGCTGCGCGATGATGAGCCCGGCACGCGTCTGACCAACCTTGAATACGCGCCCTTGGCCGAGCTGATGGGTCAGGTCAGCTGGTCTTCGGAAGTATTCAACTGCAACGCGCCGGATACTGGCAACATGGAATTGTTGCATATGTTCGCAACGCCCGAGCAGCGCGCAGATTGGTTGGTTCCTTTGCTGAATGGTGAAATGCGGTCGTCTTTTGCGATGACGGAACCTGATGTGGCCAGCTCGGACGCGACCAATATCACGACCTCGATCCGGCGCGAGGGGGATGAGTACGTTATCAATGGCCGCAAGTGGTTTATCACCAATGCCTGCCATCCGAATACCAAGATGTTCATTGTGATGGGCAAGACTGATCCCAGCGCCGACCGTCACAAGCAACAAAGCATGGTGATTGTTCCACGGGACACGCCCGGTCTTGAGATTATCCGCAACCCGACAATCCTGAACATGCATGACCCCGAAGGTCACGCCGAGCTGTTGTTCAAGGACGTACGCGTACCCGCCGGGAATCTGTTGGACAAAGAAGGCAGCGGCTTTGCCCTGGCGCAGGCGCGGCTTGGTCCGGGCCGCATTCATCACTGTATGCGTTCGATCGGGGCGGCGGAAATGGCGCTGTCGCTTATGGTTGAACGCGCGCAAGAGCGGACGGCCTTTGGCAAGAAACTCTCGGAACAGGGCGTGATCCGCGAATGGATCGCGAAATCGCGGCTTGAGATCGAACAGGCCCGTTTGCTGACATTGCAGGCCGCCTGGAAAATAGATCAGGTGGGCGCCAAAGCGGCGCGGCGTGAGATTTCGCTGATCAAGGTTGTCGCACCCAATGTGCACGCGACCGTCACTGACCGCGCGATGCAGGTATTTGGCGCCATGGGGATGACACCCGATACGCCACTGGCCGATAGCTATACCTGGGCACGGGCGCTGCGCTATGCGGACGGGCCGGACGAGGTGCACTTGCAAGCCATTGCGAAACAAGAACTGAAAAGCACCAACTATGGAATGTCAGCACAGTGGCTAACACCGCCGCAACGCTGATCGGTTATTTACCTTTCCAGACCGGGTCGCGCTTTTCCGCAAAGGCGCGCGCCCCTTCCATCTGGTCTTCGCTGGCATACAGGGCATCGACCGTGCGCAACTGCCGTTTGGTAATGCGATTCATGGTGTCTTGGAACTTGGCATCCTCGGCATCGCGGACGATTTCCTTGATCGCCGCGTAGACCAGTGGGGGACCCGAGGCCAAAAGGCGGGCCACCTCCCACGCGCGGTCGATCAGTTGATCAGCGGCGATGATTTCGTTCACCAGCCCCCACCGATTGGCTTCCTCAGCGTCGAACCAGCGCCCGGTCAGCAGCAGCTCCATTGCGATGTGATAGGGGATGCGCTTGGGCAGTTTGACGCTGGCCGCGTCTGCAACCGTGCCTGAACGGATTTCAGGCAGGGCAAAGGTGGCGTGCTCTGCGGCAAGGATCATGTCAGCAGACAACGCCAGTTCAAGACCACCGCCGCAAGCGATACCATTGACGGCCGCAATAACCGGTTTGTTCAGGTCGCGCAGTTCCTGCAAACCGCCGAATCCGCCAACGCCGTAATCACCATCGACCGCATCGCCATCGGCGGCGGCTTTCAGATCCCAACCAGGGCAGAAGAATTTGTCACCCGCACCGGTCAGGATGGCAACGCGCAGTTCCGGGTCATCGCGGAACTCGGCAAAGACATCTCCCATGATGCGGCTGGTCGCCAGATCAATGGCATTGGCTTTTGGTCGATCCAGCGTGACCTCTAGAATGGCGCCGTCACGCCGGGTTTTGATCGGGTTCATTTCTCAGGCCTTTCTAATTAGTGCATCCACTGCGACGGCCCTGTCCGGCGTGCAAAGAAGCGGGTTAATTTCAAGCTCGGCAAGCGTGTCGGAATTTTCAATGACATAAGCTTGAATGGCCTGTACTGCAGCAACGATCGCATCCATATCAGCCGCGGGTTGACCGCGATAGCCCGTCAGAACAGGCGCAATGTTCAACTTTGTCAGGGCCGTCCGGATTGCGTTCGCCGAGCTGGGAACCAACAAAGACACGGTATCGCGCAGCACCTCAGTCAGGACACCGCCCGCCCCAAGGGTTAAGACAAATCCGTGCGCCGGGTCGTGGACAATTCCTACCAGAACTTCGGCCACGATGCTGGTGACCATTTCTTCGATCAGAACCTCATCCGTTCCGATATCAGCGACCACATCCGTGACAGCCTGGGCAGAGATTCCCAAGCGAACCGCGCCATGCTCGGATTTGTGGGCAAGCCCGACGCCCTTGATAGCAAAAGGCGCTGTCATCTTTTGCGCAGCGGTTCGTGCGGCTGCCGCGTCGCGCACCGTATGGCTGCGCGGGACTGATAACCCAAACGCGGCCAGTGCCTGCTTTGCCTCGCCCTCGGTCAGAGTGGTGGATGCCTCGGCCCTGCCCGGAAGGCAAACGGGGTCGTCTACCGGAGCAGAAATCTGGCTGGCAGCGCGGATCGCGGACAGGGCCTCGCGCAATCCCATCAAGGGAACGACGCCCCCGGCCATTAACTCCTGCGCGATGTCTTCGGGCAGGAGTTCAGGCAATGTGGAGGCAATAGCAAATCGCGCGCCCGTGCTGGCGTGTACATTAAGGGCAGCCCGCGTTGTGCAAACCCAATCCGAAGGGTCGGTGGTGGGATAGTCGACAATAGATACGGTCAGATCAACGTTGTCGCCCGTCATTCCGGCCCACGCCTGCGCCATTGCACCGTCGTCACGCCAGATATAAGTGTGGTAGTCCAGTGGGTTATTCAACGCTACCATTGGCCCAAGTGCTGCGCGCAGTTGGGTTCGTTGATCTTTGTTCAGGTTTGGAAACGTCAGGCCGGTGCCGACAGCCATATCCGCAATCAGGCTGGCCTCACCCCCGGAGCAACTGATCGAGGCAATGTTGCCACCTGGCAGAGGGCCGTAGCAATGCAGCAGTTTCAACGTTTCCAAAAAGTCGGGCAGGGACTTCAAACGCGGTATTCCCAGCCGCTCCAACAATGCCTGCGCCCCGGCATCGCTACCTGCCAGCGACGCAGTATGTGAGACGGTCGCGGATTTTGCCTGCTCTGACGTGCCGACCTTGAGGGCGACCAGTGGAACACCTTTAAGATACGCCTTGTTAGCCAGTGCTTCCCATTCGCGGATATTTTTGAAACCCTCGATATGGACACCAACGGCCGTCACGCGCGGGTCGTCGATCAGAGCTGATGCGATCTCAGCCTGGCTGGTCTGTGCCATGTTTCCGCAGGCGACCATATAAGCTATGGGCAGGGCGCGTTTCTGCATGGTCAGATTGATTGAGATGTTCGAGCTTTGGGTCAGGATCGCAACGCCCTTGTACACCCGTGTTGCGCCATGCTGATCCGGCCACAACAGCGCCCCATCCAGAGCGTTGATAAAACCATAGCAGTTCGGGCCGAGAATGGGCATCTCTCCTGCGGCGGCAATCAGCTGATCCTGCAGGTCACCGCTTGTGGTGTCTTCGGCCACCGCCTCGGAAAAGCCCGAGGCGAAACAGACGGCCCCGCCTGCGCCCATGGCTGACAGTGCCTGAACCGCATCGATCGTGGCGTGCCGGTTGATTCCGATGAACACGGCATCTGGGGCTTCGGGCAGGTCTACGAGACGGGTGAACACCTCGTGACCCACGATATCAGGTGCCTTGGGATGAACCGGCCAGATTTGACCGGCATATCCCAATCGTTCAGCTTGTAAGATGACCTGCTGACACCATGCCCCGCCGCCGATTACAGCGATCGATTTTGGGCGCAGCAGCCGGGTTAAGTCTTTGCTCATGTTCAGGCGCCCAGCGGACGCAGAAGATCACGGCTAATGATATGGCGCTGAATTTCGCTGGTCCCATCCCATATGCGTTCAACTCGCGCATCACGCCAGAACCGTTCGATCGGGAAGTCATCCATTAAACCCATGCCGCCGAAGATTTGCAGCGTCGTATCTGTCACCCGTGCCAACATCTCTGAGGCATAAAGCTTGGCCGAGGCGATTTCACGGTTTGCAGGCAGTTTCTGATCCAAACGCCATGCCGCGGACAGCGTCAGCCAATCAGCCGCGTCAATCTCGGTAATCATGTCGGCAATTTGGAACCCGACGCCTTGAAACTTGCCAATCGGCTGGCCGAATTGCTTGCGCTCGGCAGCATAGTTTAGCGCATAGTTAAAGCAGCGGCGCGCGCGCCCGACCGAAAAGGCCGCAACTGTCAGGCGCGTGGCGTAAAGCCATTCGTTCATCACCGCAAAGCCGCCATCGACCTCGCCCAGGACCTGCGCATCGAGCAGGCGGCAATTGTCAAAATAAAGGATGTAATTCTTGTAGCCCTTGTGGCTGACCGAGTTATAGCCTTCGTGCACTTCGAACCCCGGCGTACCGCGATCCACCAGAAAGGTTGTGATCCGCTTTTTCGGACCTTTCGGAGTTTCGTCTACGCCGGTTGCGATGAAGACGATAAAGAAGTCTGCGTGCTCGGCGCCCGAGATAAAGTGCTTGGAGCCGTTTACGACCCAGTCGCCGCCATCGCGCACGGCCTGACATTTCATGCCGCGCACATCCGATCCTGCATCCGGTTCGGTCATGGCCAGGGCGTCCATCTTCTCACCCCGCACCGCGGGCAGAAGGTAGCGTTCCCGCTGCTCGTCGTTGCAGGCCATCAGGATGTTCTGGGGGCGACCAAAAAAATGGGTCAGCGCCATAGATCCGCGCCCCAATTCACGTTCGACCAACGTAAAATCCAGATGGGAAAGCCCCGCCCCCCCGACCTCTTCGGGGAAATTGCAGGCATAAAACCCTAGATCGATACACTTCTGCTTGATCTGTTCCCCCAGTTCATGCGGAACCTGTCCGCTGCGCTCAACAGCGTTTTCGTGGGGGTAGATTTCATTTTCGACGAAACTACGGACCGTCGAAACGATCATTTCCTGTTCTTCTGACAGACCAAACTGCATGGCGCATCTTCCTGAGTTCGTGGTTGACGAATGAAACGTCAAAGCTCAGGCTAACGACATGCAGTATTGGTCGATATCCGTGCAGAGTTAGAAAAAATGAATTGCTGCTACAACATCTTGCTTTTTGACGGCTTCTCGAACCATTGCCTTGCAAACTTGGTTGAACCGCTGCGGGCCGCAAACACATTGTCGCGGCAGAGATTGTATTCGTGGCATTACTGTTCTTTGGACGGTGGTCCGGTCCAAAGTTCGAGCGGATTGGAAGTTTCACCGCATGGGGCCTTGCGCGATCAGAGTGGTGATGTGCTGGTTGTTATGCCCTCCTACGGTTACTTGGCGCTGGACACGCGGGAAACTGTTCGGGCGTTGCTTTCGGCTGCCCGGCGCCATACGCAATTGGCCGGGCTGGACACAGGAAGCTGGCTGCTGGCGCGCGCGGGCCTTCTTGATGATCACCGCGCGACAATCCATTGGGATGAACTGATGCGGTTTGAAGAAGCCTTTCCATCGGTTGATTCCGTGCAGGAACGTTTTGTCATCGACGGCAACCGCTTGACCTGTACGGGCGCGATGGCGGCTTTTGATCTGGCCTTGGCCCTGATACGCCGGGACCATGGCCCGCTGCTGCCGATGGAAGTCGCGCATCTGCTGATGAGCCGCAACGCCGCGGACCGGTATGTTCTTCCATTGAAATCCGAAGACACCCTGGTGAACCGCGCGCTGGCGGTTATGCAGAACAACCTTGAGACGCCTTTGTCGATTACAAGCCTCGCCCGAAAAATCGGCTGTTCTCAAAAACGGATCGAGATGCGGGTTCGGGCCGAGCTACGCACCACGCCGCAAGCCTTGTACCGGCGGTTGCGATTGAACCTTGCGCGAAAGCTGACAGAAGAGACCGAGCAATCCATTGCGGAAATCGCAGGCCGCTGCGGGTACGAGAATGCCAGCGCAATGACGCGGGCCTTCAAGGCGGAGTTTGGCCTAACTCCGACCGCATTCCGCAACTGCCTGCCAAACGCGATGTAGTCGGCGAAGGTTTTAGGCTGGATCGGAGGGCTGGGTCACGAATCTAACATAGTAAACGTGCCCGTCTGTAATAAACCGACGCTAATTGTCGTTAGACCATCTGTCCAAATTTACATGTTACATTTCGCTGCTATGCGGCGTTGCAGCAATAAAATTGAGTATCATTGTGAAACAAGCTATGCTGCGGCGCAGAATACTGCAGGGGACGGGTGGAATGTTCAGGCTGGAAGGCAAGAAAGCTGTCGTCTTGGGCGTCGCCAACGACCAGTCCATCGCGTGGGGAATTGCGCGCGCATTGCACGCTCAGGGGGACGAGGTCGCGTTGACCTATCTGAACGAAAAGGCCGAGCCGCATGTGCGGGTGCTGGCAGACCAAATCGGCGCGCCGATTGTAATGCCGTTAGACGTGCGTGACCAAGATCAGGCAAAGGCCCTGTTCGACGAGATCACCCTTCGTTGGGGTCGGCTGGATACGCTGGTGCATTCAATCGCATTTGCCCCGCGCGACGATCTGCATGGCCGTGTCATCGACACGTCACCTAAGGGGTTTGCGCTGGCCATGGATATCTCGGTGCATTCCTTCCTGCGGATGATCCGATTGGCAGAACCGTTGATGGGGCAGGGCGGTACGTGCATGACTGTGTCGTTTCTTGGGGCATCCCGCGTCATTGAAAACTACAACATAATGGGTCCGGTGAAGGCGGCATTGGAAGCGTCGGTACGCTATGCCGCAAGTGAGTTGGGGGCCAAAGGAATATCCGTTCACGCGCTGTCACCCGGACCGCTCCTGACACGGGCTGCGTCGGGTTTATCCGACTTTGACGCTCTCCTGGACGATGCCGCCGCGCGGGCACCGACCCATCATCTGGCGACGATCGAGGATGTCGGGGCTTACGCTGCATTCCTAGCCAGCCCCGAGGCGTTCAATGTCACCGGCGGCATTCACCTGATTGACGGCGGTTACAACATCGTCGGGTAGAGGAGAGGCTCATGATTTCCAATGCACAGAAGACCTCGTTTAAACTTGGCTCTGAAATGGCTGAAAGTGCGACCGAAGTAACGGACCGAACGGCTGATATCGCGGCCCGTCTAACGGATCGGTCGAGCATCCAATGGAACCTTTTGGCCCAATCGGCCCAGTTGCAATCGGCAAGGATTGCCGAAACCCATGCCGCGCGGTCATGGGACCTGATGGAAGGCTTTCACGATGTCTCACACCGTATTGCAAGCTCGGCTTCCGTTTTGGATGATTGGGCAGCATACCTGAACGATGCCGCACAGCGTGTTGTGCTTACTATGGACGCGCTGCGCGAGCGTGGTGACGTGTTTTTGGAGCACGAGGCCGAGGGCTGCCCTCCGGTCCTTGTCTACGACTATGAGGCCATTGTTGATAGCAGGACCCTGAAACGACCTTGTAACTATCGGTTGCTGCGCATTCTGCCCCCCGATGGGGTTGAGGTTGATAACACGCGCCGTCCTTACATCATCATCGACCCGCGGGCGGGGCATGGCGGGGGTATCGGCGGCTTTAAATACGACAGTCAGGTTGGGGTCGCCTTGTCCAAGGGGCACCCTGTCTATTTTGTTAGCTTCGGGCGTGATCCGGTTCCGGGCCAGACACTTGCTGATGTGATGCATGCCGAGGCCGGGTTTGTCCGCACCGTCCGGGCGCGCCATCCCGACAGCCCTCAGCCTGTTGTGACAGGCAATTGTCAGGGTGGATGGGCAACCTTGTTGATGGCGGCCTGCAATCCTGATCTGACCGGACCGCTGATCCTGAACGGAGCGCCGATCGCCCCCTGGTCGGGCGAAGTGGGCGACAACCCGATGCGTTATATCGCAGGTGTGCTGGGTGGAACGTGGCAGCCGATGTTCTGGTCAGACGTCGGCGGGGGTCAATTCGACGGTGCCAACCTGGTGATGAATTTCGAACAGCTGAACCCTGGCCGGAACTATTTTGGGAAGTACTTCGATCTTTACCGCGAACCAGACGAGGGTCGGCAACATTTCATTGACTTTGAACGTTGGTGGGGCGGTTATTTTCTTTTGAACGAGGCTGAAATCCACTGGATCGTTGAACAGTTGTTTGTCGGAAATCGTTTGGTCAAGAACACGGCGCAGCTGGAACCGGGTGTGCCTATCGACATCAAGGCGGTCAAAGGACCTATCTTCGTTTTTGCCAGCCAGGGCGACAATATCACCCCGCCGCAACAAGCGCTGAACTGGATCGCTGCGACCTATGCGGATGAAGAGGAAATCCGGATACGCGGTCAGCGGATCATCTACATGCTGCATGACGAGGTCGGCCACCTGGGTATTTTCGTGTCGTCCAAAGTGGCGCGCAAAGAGCATACCGAACTGGCCTCGACCCTGGAAACGGTCGAAGCGATGGCTCCGGGACTGTATGAGATGGTGATCGAAAACATCGAAGGCGAAGGCCAGGATAAGCGGTTCGAGGTTCGGTTCCATGAGCGGACCATGGATGATCTGGCCGCATTGGATGACGGCCAGCATGACGAGGCAAGCTTTGCCGCTGTGGCGCATATGTCCGAGGTTCAGGCGAACATCTATGAAACCTTCGGACGTCCCTTTGTTCGGTCTACGTCTTCTCCGGTTGGGGCAAATGTCCTGCGAAACCTGCATCCCCTGAGGGTACAGCGGGCGGTGATGTCATCGTCAAACCCAGCGTTGAAGGGCGTTGAGCCGTTTGCGCAGGCTGTGCAGGATAAGCGTGTGCCAGTCAGCCCGGATAACCCATTCCTTGTCCTTGAAAAGCAGACAGCCGATTGGATTGAGCAGATGATGGACCTGAACCGCGATCTGCGGGATGCCTGGTGCGAATGCCTGTTCTTCTCTTTATGGGGTGGTCCGTTGGCTGCGTGGTTCGGAAAGAAAAATGCCGCGCTGCGTACCTTGTCCGATCCCGAAACGTTAAAAGTGTTACCCGAGGTTGAAGCCGCATTGGCCCATATGAGACAAGGTGGGCTGGCCGAGGCTGTCATACGTCTTTTGGTTCTGTTGGCCAAAAGCAACAAGAGTTTCAAATCTGAAATTCTGCACCGCTGGGCGCATGTGTTCAAAAATGAGGCCCCGTTCAAGGATCTGACGGTGCAGCAGCGTCAGTACATGCTGCGCGAACAGACTGTGATTGTTACCCTAGACGAGCAGGGCGCGATGGATACGCTAACCGATCTTTTGCCGTCGACATCGGACAGGCAACAGGCGGTTGATCTGCTCAAGCGTATCCTGGGCGATATCCCAAACCCTTCAGACAAGCTTGTCGAGATGGCGCATGCGCTTTACAAAAAACTCGATCTTGCTGAGGGCCAGCAGAAATCCGACACTCCGGCCAAACCTGCATCCGACCCGCAGGAATGCGAGGACATGACTGAAAACAAGGCCAAGTCAAAATGAAGATTAGGGAAAACCGCACTTTCGCGCAGGTAGAGGTCGGGGAAACAGCGCAGCTGACGCGACTTTGCACAATCGACGATCTATATGCGTTTGCATCAGCGTCTGGCAATCATAACCCCTTGCACCTTGCTAGCTATGACGGTGATGGCGATGGCCGCCCCGAGGCGGTCGCGCCCGCGCTTTGGCCCGCTGGTCTGATCGCTGCGGTTCTGGGCAATATCTTGCCGGGTGCGGGAACGCAGACCCGCCGGGTGAACCTGTCCTTTCATGTTCCTGTGATCGCTGGTGACGAGTTGACCGCAGTTGTCACCGTGGTTGAAAAGCTTGCTGACGGCGATCTGCGCTGCGCTGCCGATGTGCGCCGCGAGAGTGATAACGCCCTGATCCTCAGCGGTGAGGTGCAGGTGACGCCCCCGGCCAAGCACATGGCTTTCGACTCGGTCGAGGTTCCGGGCCTTATCGTCCAGCGCCATCGGCATTTTGATGCGTTGATAGCTAAGGCTGAGCCACTGGAGCCCATGCCAACTGCCGTGGTTGCACCGGAAGAACCGAATGCACTGGGCGGTGCCTTGCTGGGCTATTCCAAAGGTATCATCACGCCGATCCTCCTGGGCGATCCTGAAAAGATTGCCGCCGCCGCAGCAGCGCTGGAGGCTGACCTGTCGGGAATCGAAGTGATCGAAGCCACAAGCCACGAAGTCGCTGCGCATAAGGCGGTGGACCTCGTGGTAGAAGGCCGGGCGGAAACCTTGATGAAGGGTCATTTGCACACGGATGTCTTGCTGCACGCGGTTCTGCGCCGCGAAAGGGGTCTGCGGACAAGTCGCCGCTTATCGCATGTGTTTGTTATGGACGTTCCGGGGTATTCACGGCCCATCATGGTGACTGATGCCGCCGTTAACATCGCCCCCGACCTTGAGACAAAGGCCGATATCGTGCAAAATGCAATCTGTCTGGCGCAATCCCTTGGAATTGAAACGCCCAAAGTCGGAGTGCTGTCGGCGGTCGAGACAATCAACCCGCGTATGCCATCGTCAGTGGATGCGGCGCTGCTTTCAAAAATGGCCGAGCGGGGGCAGATCACCGGTGGGCTGGTCGATGGGCCGCTTGCCATGGACAATGCGGTCGACCTGAACGCAGCACGCACAAAGGGCATCACGTCTCAGGTCGCTGGTTCGGCGGATATCCTTGTGGCTCCGAATATCGAAGCGGGGAACATGGTGGCGAAACAGCTTACCTATATGTCACATGCCGAGGCGGCGGGGATCGTCGTCGGCGCCGCTGCACCGATTATCCTGACGTCACGGGCAGACGACGATGCTTCGCGGCTGGCCTCCTGCGCGGTGGCCGCCCTGCATGCGCAGGCGAACAAGGGCAAAATACATGGTTGACCATGTTCTGGCTCTAAATGCCGGATCCTCTTCGCTGAAATTTGGGTTGTATGAACTGGTTGAAAACAACCACCCCCGCGTGCGCTGGCATGGCCAGATCGAACGTCTGGGTGATGCGCCGCGCCTATTGGCGAAATCCACAGGTGGGCAGTCAATCAATCAGCCACTTGCCAAAACTCAAAGTCATGATGAAGCAATCCGTACGTTTCTTGAGATGGCGCGCGAAGAACTGCCGAACATCAACATCCGCGCCGTAGGCCACAGGGTCGTGCATGGCGGGGCGGTCTATTCCGAACCTGTTCTGGTTGATCAGAAGGTTATGGATACTTTGGCAGGTTTCATTCCCTTTGCGCCGCTGCATCAACCCTTCAGCCTTGCCGGTATAGGTGCTGCCATCGATGCGTTTCCCGGGACAGCGCAGGTGGCGTGTTTTGACACTGCGTTCCACCGGACCCATCCATGGGTAAACGATACTTTTGCCCTGCCGCTAAGCTATTATGAAAAGGGTGTGCGTCGGTATGGGTTTCACGGCCTAAGCTACGATTACATCACGCAAAAACTGAAAGAGATTGCCCCAAGCCTCTACGATGGTCGCGTGGTCATCGCTCATCTGGGCAATGGTGCCTCCATGTGCGCGGTGTCGCGTGGGCGCGCTGTCGCCTCGACCATGGGCTTTTCCGCGCTCGACGGGCTGCCGATGGGCACGCGCAGCGGCCAACTGGACCCGGGCGTTGTCCTCTACATGATGCAGCAAGAAGGCATGAGCGCGGACGAAATCGCCGATACCCTTTACCGCAAGTCCGGATTGCTTGGTCTGTCAGGGCTTTCGTCGGACATGCGTACATTGCTTGCTGCTGAAACGCCCGAGGCGCGCAGGGCCATCGACTATTACGTATTCCGCATTCGCCGTGAACTTGGGGCTTTGTCCGCTGCGTTGGAAGGTTTGGATGCGTTGGTTTTCACGGGCGGAATTGGTGAAAATGCAGCCCAGATTCGTCGCAGAGTGTGCGAAGGGATGCGCTGGATCGGAATTGAAATCGACCCGAACAGGAACGCGGATAACGGCACAGTGCTTTCGACAGATTTAAGCCGGGTCCGTATTCTTAGGATTCCCACAAATGAAGAGATGGTGATCGCCCGCGCGGCTGCGCGAATGGTGAAATAAACGTTAGGGATCGGGTTTGTCTTTTTTGCGCTTGGCGAACTTGATCAGTATTCCCAACACGGTACTGATGACATCCGGGGTCAGAATACCAAGTGGATCGCGCCGGATACCCGTTACGGTGTTGCGGGCGTCAGAAAGGGTGTCTTTGATCTCTGTTTCGATGTCTTGCAATGCCATATCACGCAATTCGACCGCCGCTGTCGTATCTGCCTGAGCGTCTTGCATGTTGGCCAACAGGGCCAATATCAAGGCAAGCAACAGGTTTACCCCGGCTATTATCAAAGCTGCTAACGGCTTGGACAAGCTCGCTGACAGCCAGAAGAAACCGGCCACGTTGAGCATGATAACAGCCAGGCCGACAGCCAGCCCTGCCGCGGCAAAGAACCCGGCCCGCCGTGCGGCCACGGCGATGTGACGTTGGGCTATCAGCCGTTCGGCGCGCAGAATGATCGAGATACTACGGGAAATGCGGCTTATGGTTCATCTCCTACCGGACCGGCCCAGCAGATAGCCAATCGCGAAAATACCAACGGCAAACAGGATTGGCCTCTTTTGCGGCAGGTCTTCCAGTTCATTCAGCGCTTCTTCTAGTTGCCCGGCCCAGTCGTCGATATTTTCGGCTATCTTGTCGGCCATCGAGTCGTGCGTCTCTGGCGCAGCCGCTTGCTTGGCGGCTGCGGTCTGCTCAGCCAGTTGTCGGCGCAGGTCGGCAACCTCGGCTTCTAGTTCGGCTTTCGTTACCATCCAACCGGTCCTCTCACATCAAGTGTGCCCTCAGGGCGAGGGCATAGACCCCAGCCTGTTGTCGAGAACCATGATAATGCGTTTTTCTGATTTAAGAAAAGAAGCTTAACGCCTTAGCTGAAATAGTCGGCCACCAGAAGGAAATCGGGCGCGACGTCCTCTTCGATTGTCGCGAACCGCGGGATGGGATCTTCAAATACGTTGTCGGTGCGATCATCATTCACGGTTGAGACCTCACCGATCAGGCAATCGCCCTGTTCTGCCCAGAACGCATGCCAAATGCCGGGCATGAGGGTGACACTTTCACCCGGCTTCAGACGCAGCAATTCCCCGGGTTTGATCGTCACCGGACAACCATCGCTGGGCAAGATAACGGGAGTGTCGCGGTCGACTCCACCATCAGCGTCTGAGGCATAAATCTCCATTACCAGATCACCGCCGCCACGGTTGATGATGTCCTCGGCCTTTACGATATGGCGATGCATCGGGGACAATTGTTTGTCCCGCGACACCAGCAGCTTTTCAGCATAGAGCATACCCCGGCCACTGTTCAGATCGCTCACATCGCCATTGCGCAAGGTGAAAAGGAACAGGCCCAGTTCGTCAAAGCGACCTTGCCCATAATCGGTAATGTCCCATCCAAGGCCACGGTCACGAATGCCTGCGGCCTTGTCGCTGCGCATCTGGTCGGGGGACCAGTTCGCAAAGGGTGGCAGGACAGCACCGAACGAGCGGATAAAGGCCTCGGCCTCGGATTTGATGGCGTTGATTTCAGAACGTTTCATTGGACTCTCTCAGGGGTCAAAGCTCGTGTGCCCAGGGCGGGTTCGCCCCGGCGCGGGATACTGTGATGGCGGCGACGGCTGCGCCCTTGGAAAGCGCGGCGCGCAACGTTTCCGCCGGAAGAGACCGCAAGGCGGTCTTAGTCAGATGGCCGCTGCGATCAAGTTCGGCAAGGACCCCGGCGTTGAATGTGTCACCGGCACCCACGGTATCGACGACTTCGACGGGTTGAACCGGGACCGAGGTCGTGGACCCGTCCGCCAGATAGCCGGATGCGCCGTCACCGCCACGCGTCACGATGACCACGGCTGGACCGGCTTGCAACAACAGCGGCACTTTCTCGTCCGTGGCTTCCGGGCCGGGAATGATCCAGTCCAGATCTTCGTCCGAGACCTTGACGATGTCGGTCTGAGCAATCATGCGATTCAGGCGGCTGCGATAACGGGTTTGGTCCTTGATGAAATCCGGCCGGATATTTGGGTCTATCATAACGGCCCGATCCGCCGCATGCCGGTTCATCAACGCGGCATAGGCATCGGCGCAGGGCTCGCACGCCAGGCTGATCCCGCCGAAATACAAGGCCGATATGGCGGGCAGTTGGACGGGCATATCCTCGGGTGTCAGCATGCGCCCGGCCGAGTTCTCGTCCATGAAGCTGTAGGTGGCGTGCCCGTCCTTTAATTGCACAAAAGCCAGTGTGGTAGGCCGATCCGATCGGATCACGTGGCTCGTATCAACATGGCTGTCTTTCAGCGCGCGCGCCAGTTGGTCCCCGAACATATCCGAAGAAAGGCCGGTCAATAAGCTGACCGAAGACCCCAAACGCCCCAGTGCGATGGCCGTGTTGAAAACGGCGCCGCCGGAATGGGGCACGAAGCCGTCACCGCCCGAAACGGTCGGCGTGGCGATCATATCAATCAGGGCTTCGCCGCAGCACAGGATCATGCCGGGTCCTTTCTGCTGAATTTGGTGCATGGGGTCATTCTAGCGTGCAAGCGCACTTTTGCAGAAGTTGTTAGCGCCAACAATGCCAAATTCATCCTGTTCCGATACGTATAAGTTCATCGACCGCCGCAAGTCTGTGAAACGACCACCCGCATTAAACGCGTCGCAGAACGTATCCGAGAACAACCAACGGTTCTTTTCGGCAACACCGCCCACAAGGAAGACGCCACCTATCGGCATCAAGGCCACCGCAAGATCTCCCATCAAGGCGCCCAGATGGGTTGTGAAAATATAAGCCGCCTTTTCGGCGATTGGATCGGCCTGCATGCGGGCATCGTGCAAAATGTCCTTGGCGCTGCGCATTGGTGTTTCCGCATGTCCTGCGGCGATACCGGTAGCCCTGTACAGGATCGGAAGACCCGTACCGCTGAGGAACATCTCTGCCTCAAGCACCAATGTGTCGTCAAAAAAACAATCAGGAGCGATGTGACGGGCGGCGCGGAAAATTTCGACCTCATCTTCATGACGCGGCGCCAATCCGACATGGCCACCTTCGCCAGACGCGGTGTGGTAGCGGCCTTCAGAAAATACTAGCGCGCCAACGCCAAGACCGGTGCCCGGACCCACAACCAAACGGGTGCCTTGGGGTGGGGTCGGGGCACCTTGCAAGACCTCGACATCATCGCCGGTGATCTCTGCCACAGACCACGCGGCAGCGGTGAAGTCATTGATCACAAAAGTATGTTGTGCCCCTGTGGCCTTGCCAATATCACCCTCGGACAGGTCGAGCTTTGCATTCGTCAGGCTGATCGTCCCGTCTTTTACCGGCCCAGCACCTGCGGCAACGACGGCGCGCGGATCGGTGCCAATCTCATCGCGTAGGGTCTGAAAGGCCTCTAGCAACTCGGGCAGAGTTCCTGTCGGGTATTTGCGCAGGTCTGTCACCTTGCCGTCCGAAACCACACCCAGCCGCGTATTGGTGCCGCCGATATCGGCCACAAGGTTCCAATGCGCACGCATAGCGCCAACAGGCTGCGCCAAAGGCAATGACACAGCGCCACCGGCCAGAACGGTTTTCAGCATTGGAGCAAAGCTATGAGGCCCAGCTTTGTCAATGTCGGACACGGGGCGTGCAAAGTATCCCTTGATCGGAACACCCTTCTCCAATGCGTCGTGCACTGCCGTCAGGTGAAGGTCAATGTCGCGAGCCCAAGCGTCATGCTGCAGGTGCAATGAGTTGGCTGTGCGATTATCAAAAACGTAGATCGGCAGATCACGAGTATAGTCTTGTTGGATACGGTCCAGATCGGCTGGGTTGATCTGATCTTGCATGGTGTAGCCTAGCGCGCACCAGTCTAGCGCGGCACCAATTATGCCCAAGTCGTCTTGCCACCCGACGGGCAGGTGGGGCTCTAAACGCTTTAGCAAGGTATCTGGATAGGCCTTTTTGAATATGCAATCCCACAACGGCTGATTGTCATTGATTGGACTGCCGATTTCAGCCCCAAGATTGGTCATGCCAAGTCCACGCATCGCGTTGATGGCATTGCCATGTGCCAGCATCATGTGGTGCATCGTGCGGGTGGCGGCACGGATGTCTTGTTGACCGGGCGCATGGCTCTCGCCATTCAGCGAGACGGTAACATATGCCGAGAAGGTGATGGGCGCGGCGCTGAATACGCGATCACCAATACGACCCATGACCACTTCGATGTAGTCGCCGAACCAGGCGGCGATATCGCGGTTACGCCACCCGCCCTCATCCATCAACGCCGCTGGCAGTTCCCCGTTATGGAGCGTGGCGCAAGGGCGAATACCATGCGCCAGCAGCGTGTTGGCCAGGCGGTCGTACACGTCCAGCCCGGCCTCGTTCAGCGCGCCGCGCCCGTCGGGTAGGACACGGGTCCAGTCAATCTGGAACGAACAACAGTCAAACCCGGTACGTTGCACCAGTTCGAAATCCTGTTCGCCAGAGGATGCGACACCAAAAAGGAAATCCGAAGGGAAATCAGAACGGTTGTATTTCATCGTCAGAACCTGTTTGGACCGGTCGATCTGCCACTTAGCAGGTCAGGTTGCAGCATTCTAGCCGTTAGCGATATCATTTGCGAGTTGAGTGACGTTTTCAGCGGCTTTTTTGCCAGGAAAAGTATTTCGCAAGAAAACGCGGACGGAAAGAAACCTTAGCATCGGGCGCACTCGAGGTTTTCCAAATTTAATCTGCATGGGTTTGGCTGCACAGGTTTAATCCCGTTGACCGCCGCCTAGCGGAGCACTGAATTTGCACAGGTTTTGACGGGTGCGGCAACAAACTGGACCTATCGAAACTGACAACTGTCACTTTTGCGCTGACAGGGCGGGCACAAAGCTCTAGCGTGCAAACAATCAAAAAATTCAACAGAGTCCAAATCACGGGAGATGTAAAAATGACTTATCGGAAAACTATTTCCAGACGCTCGGTTTTAAAAGGGGCTGGTGCAGCTGCTTTGGCCGCGCCACTTTACAGTAAATCTGCGTTGGCCTCCTCGGGTGAGATCAACATCCTGATGTGGTCGGATTACCTGCCACCTTCTTTCATCGAAGAGTTCGAAACCCTAACTGGGATCAAGGTGAACTACACCGGCATTGGGTCGAACGAAGAAATCATCAACAAGATGAAGGCCACAGGCGGTCAGGGTTTTGACATCGTCTCGCCCACCAACAACCGCTCGCTCCAATGGGAGCCACTGGAACTTCTTCAGCCGTTCGACATGAGCAAAGTTCCGATTGATCTGGTAAACCCGGCGATGGCCGCGATTGGTACGGATGCCTGGAACTTTGCCGATGGCGGCGTGCACTGGCTGCCGCATATCTGGGGCACCGAAGGCATAGCTTATCGGACCGACCTGTGGCTGCCGGCAGGTGATGCACCGTCTTATGGTGACGTCTGGTCTGAAGAAAACGCCGGAAAAACCATGGGCCGTGCACACTCGATGATGCTGGGCGCAGGACTTTACATGGAGCGCTCGGGTGAGATGGAGCCGGGTTCTGTCTGGGCCGCGTATGGCGATGAAGAAACCATGCGCAAGGTCTGGAGCCAGATCACCGACTGGTGTGTTGCGCGCAAGGACCGGATCAAGTTGATCTGGAACGATGCTGACACCCAGAAAAACGGATTGCTGAACGAAGGCGTTGTCGTTGGCCAAACATGGGACGGACCGCCACTGGCCCTTAAATCCGCTGGCGAGCCGGTACACTACCAGGCGCCGATTGAGGGCGCGATGGCGTGGGTCGACGGTATGGCGATGCCAACCGGTGCTACAAATATCGATCAAGTCTATGCCTTCATTGACTTCGCGTATCAGGCGAAACCTGCTGGCGTGGCGATTGATAGCCACGGCTACAACTCGCCTGTTCTGGGGGCTGACCAGTATTCTGGCGACACCTACAAAAAGAACTTTGCCGAAGCGTATCCGGGCGACTCACTGGCCAACCTCAACCCGTGGCCGGCAGAAGCACCTTGGTATGCTGAAACCCGGACTGAGTTCGTCAACAAATTCAAAAGCGCCTGATCGCTTTGCAACGATGCCCTCCGCCGCGGCGCGGGGGGCATTTAACCTGCACGTCTTTACGGCGTGACGGATACCATTTCGGTGCGGTCAGTCATCGCGCCAGACGGAGATACCAAATATGAGTGCAGGGGTCGGTGTAGATCTGGAAAACCTGTGGATTCGTTTCGGCGATTTCGTCGCCGTGAGGGATGCGAATGTGAACATTAACGGCGGCGATTTCTTTTCGTTTCTTGGACCCTCGGGGTGCGGCAAGACGACTATCCTACGCGCTGTTTCCGGCTTTCTGACTCCAAGTGAGGGTCGGGTTCTGATCGGTGGCAAAGACATGCAGGGCATCGGGCCCAACAAGCGGCCGACTGCACTGATCTTCCAGAATCTCGCGTTGTTCCCGCTGATGAAAGTTTGGGAAAACATTACTTTCTCGATGGAGATCAAGGGGGCCAGTGCCGCGCAACGCCGCAAACGCGCGGATGAGCTGTTGGACATGATCGCGCTGCCGGGGCAGGGCGACAAGCTACCCAGTGAGCTTTCGGGCGGGCAACGTCAGCGCGTGGCCATTGCCCGTGCCTTATGTGCAGAACCCGATGTGCTGTTGCTGGACGAACCGCTTTCAGCGCTGGATCTCAAGCTGCGCCAGCATATGCGGACTGAACTACGCGAAATACAACAGCGCGTTGGCATCACCTTTATCTACATCACCCATGACCAGGGTGAGGCGTTGACCATGTCGGACAATATTGCCGTCATGCGGGACGGGGTGATTGATCAGATCGCGACAGGAAAAACCATCTACAATGACCCTAATACGGCCTTTGCGGCATCGTTCGTGGGCGAAAACAATGTGTTTCGGGGCAAGATCAAGCAGGTTATGGGCACCGAGGCGATGATCGCGACCAACCGCTCGGGCGATTTGGTGGCGCGAATTTCGACAGCCAATCAAGGCAAGATGAAAGAGGGCGACGATGCGATGCTGTTCATCCGCCCTGAAGCATTGGCAATCGCCCCTGACGGCGCGACCGGAGATCACTATGTAACGGCGCGCGTCAAACACGAAGAGTTCGAAGGAAACGTCTTCAACATCTTCACCCAAGGTGAGGGTGGTAAGGAAATAAAGGTGTCAATTCCGAACCTTGGTCAGTCATTCCAGGACCATACCGGGCAAAGCATCACGCTGGAATACGAAACCCAAAATGCGGTTCTGGTTCCAGCGGGTGAGCTGGCCGCGGAATAAGAGGGACTGACGGATGCCCAAATTTCTGAAAGAGTTTTTCAATCGCAACGGCACCGGCATGGGGCTGGCGATCCTGGGTCTGGTCCTGTTCTGGACCATCGGTCTGATCATATTGCCACAACTGTCGATGCTGGACTTCTCGTTCCGTCCCAACCTTCCACCGCCAGAGATAGGCGGGCCAAAAGATGTCTATACGTTGGAGAACTATAAATACCTGATCTATGGCCCCGAAGGCGGCAGTCAGGATTATAACGCCGTTGATCTCAGGGTCTTTTTCCGCACCTTGATTGCAGCGATCTGCGTGACGATCTTCAACCTGATCATTTGCTATCCAATAGCCTACTACCTTGGGCAATCCAAGGGCAGCCATATCCGCATCTTCGCGATCATGCTGATCATCCCCTATTGGATCAACGAAATCCTGCGCGCCTTCGCGCTGCGGATCATCTTTGGCGAGACCGGCGTGTTGAATACCCTGTTTGTCGGGTTGGGCGTTTTTGATACGCCGTTCGACTTTATCCGTAACGATATCGCGCTCTACGCGGGTCTGGGATACGCGTATATCCTGCTGATGATCTTCCCGATCTACAACGTGATCGAAAGCCTGGATCATAACCAGATTGAGGCCGCGCGGGACCTGGGCGCCCCATGGTGGCGGATTCACTGGCGGGTGGTCATTCCGTATGCCAAGCCGGGGATCAGTTCAGGCTGTACAATGGTGTTCATGCTCAGCGCCGGAGCGCTGGCCGCACCGCAGATTTTGGGCGGGCCCTCGTCGTTGTGGTTCACACAGCTGATCTATCAACAGTTCAATGATAACAATGACTGGCCGCAAGGCGCTGCCTACGCGATTGTTCTTCTGGTGACTTGCATCCTGTTCGTTCTGGCCGTGATGCGCCTGTTCAAGGTGAACATGGGGGATATCGGTAAATGAGCGGGTCCTTCCTTCGTGTCAGCATCTGGGCCTACCTGGTCATCTTTTTCCTGTACCTGCTAGGCCCGCTTGTGATCATGTCGGTTACGGCATTCAACTCATCGGCCTTTCCAAGGATGACGCCGTGGGAGTGCCTGACTTTCCAGTGGTTTGATGAATTGTTTCGGGACCAGCGCATCCTGAATGGTATCAAAAACTCGTTGATCATTGGTGCCGGGACGGTGGTTCTGTCAGTGGCGATGGGGCTGGCGGGGGCGCTGACGCTGACGCAGATCTGGCCCAAACTGCGGGCCACATATTACACGGTTATCATCGCGCCGATCCTGATACCTGGCGTGGTTCTTGGTATCTCGACACTAGTGTTTTGGGATCGGATCAACCGCATGTTGGGGCTGGGCGCAGACAGTGTGTTGTCGAACGGCGTATTCCTGACGGTGATTGGCCAATCTACCTTTATCGCCAGTTATTGCATGCTGGTTTTGGTGGCGCGTCTGCAACGCTATGACGTGGCGCTGACCGAAGCAGCGCTTGACCTTGGCGCGACCCATGCGCAGGCATTCCGGAAAATCCTGCTACCGTTTATGCGGCCCGCTATTGCTTCGGCAGCGGTTCTGGCATTCCTCGCTTCGTTCGAGAACTACAACACAACCACCTTTACATTTGGCGAGTACCCAACGCTGACCATCGAACTTGCGCAAAAGGTGCGCTATGGCATCACACCTTCGATCTCGGCACTGGCCTTTATCATCGTGGCATTGACTGTGTTCTTTGCCCTGTTGAACGAGGCCAAACTGAAGCGTCAGGAACTGGTTGCAGCAGCACGTAAGAACGCGACGGTTGAGGAACTGGCAGGCAAAATCAAGCTTCCTAGCTTTTTTGCCGGCAATGCGGCCGCGATATTGGTTGTTATCTTCGCCGTTGCAACGATCACGGTTGTCGGCACTGCGACCGCCTATGACCCGGCTCAATGCGTCGCCAATGTCCGCGAGCAAAAGCGGCTTGAGGCAGAGCAGCGTATTCAGGAACTGCGTGAGCAGCGCGAGGAACAGCGCAAACAACGCGAGGCGGAAGAGGCCGAGCAGGGTGGCGCGCAATCCGCGCCAAGGCCGTCCAACAACAGCGGTTTTGGCAATGTATTCGCTCCAAACGCCTTGGGCGGCGACAGTGAGGAAACAGAACCGGAGTCCGACACTCCGCCATCCAGCAACGGCGGGTTCGGCGGTGCCTTTGATCCGAACAGCCTGCAAAATGACTGACGGAACCGGTCGAAACTCAAAAGATGCGTGCCCGGAAATCTAACCTTTCTGGGGCGCGTTCTTTTTCAGGATAACTACATCACAGGGCGCAATTTCGTGGTTGTTCCAATTGATTGGAGCGGCGGTGTAGTTCGTCAAGAATATATACTGATCCGTCTCGCGCCGCCGCAACCCTTCGGGCAGGGGGTGGATGTCCAATTTGACCTTGGCTGCAGCCATCTCGACGACCCGATCCCACAGCTGGTCATCAGGAAAACCTGCAAGATACCAAAGCCGATCGGTCCCTTTTAATACCGGTGTGCCATTGGTAAATGTCAACAAATCAGGCGCAGTGCCGGACAATCGATCAATCCAATGCTGGGCAGCACCACCTCCGTCGACAGTTCGATGCACGTTTGGGGGCAGGGTTTCGACAAGATCGACGTCGCAATTCAGCCCTGACAGACCCGGGCGTCCTGCCTTTGGGATTTGGAAGTCTCGTGTAATCGCCCCACTGCGAGGGCCAAGAATTGCCAGATCGCAGTCCTGTATAAGGCGGTTTTCCAAGTCGCTGTCCAGCGTCGCGAGCCCCGGAGCAAGGATAAGCTTGTATCCGGGTTCCGGGGTGTCTTGTGCGGATAGGAAGTCCACTGAAAGACCCGCCCGCCGCAACGCGCGATAGGCTGAGAAAACCAGCCGGAAATAGTTGAACCCAGCCCCCTGTGGTTGTGTCTGCCACGCCCAATCCGATGCGTAATCGAACAGAATGGCCACGTCGGCCCGGGTCTGCGTGACCGGACCCAATTGTGCCAGATCATCGGCTGTCTGCCGCACTTCGGACAAGGCGGGGGCGGGTTTGTCATTCGGCGTCAAAAGTCCCGCATGCATTTGTTCTTGCGCAAATGGTGCCTGCCGCCAACGGAAATAGCTGACCACCTCGGCCCCGTGCGCGACGGCCTCAAGCGACCAAAGGCGCACCATACCGGGACGGGGGGCGGGATTGAACGGCGCCCAGTTTACCGGGCCGGGTTGTTGTTCCATCACCCACCAGCGGCCGCGCCCCACGGCGCGGTAGAGGTCGTGGTGAAAGGCCTGCATGTCCGGATCGCCCTGTTGCAGGAACGCAGTTTTATGCGCCTCGTCCGCCTCAAGCCGGTCTGAAAGAAACCCGATCGGATAACTGTCCCAAGTGGCAATATCCAAGTCTTTGCCCACTTTGAAATGGTCGAAATCCAGTATCCGACCCATATAGTTGTGCAAAATCGGCGCGTCCGTCAGGGGCCGCAGTATGTCAACCTGCGCTTTGTTAAAGACCGCCACCTGATCCGAGCTGAACCGGCGGAACGCCAGGACATGCGCTGGGTTTGGTTCTGTCACAGTCAGGTTGGGCAGGTCGATCTGATCGAAGCTGCCGTATTCCATCGACCAAAACACGTTGCCCCAAGCCGTGTTCAATGCGTCGACCGAGCCGTAGTGGTCCTCCAGCCAATATTGAAACGCGCGCAGGGCGGCTTGGCTGTAGCTGATCGTTGTGTCGTGGCAGCCATATTCGTTGTCGATCTGCCAAGCCGCCACATGCGGATTGCGGCCATAACGCTCACCCATGATCCGGGCGATCCGGGTGCATTCTTGGATACAGCCCTGATGGCTAAAACAGTAATGCCTGCGCGAGCCGAATTTGCGCGGCTGTCCCTGTGCGTCAACGGCCAGCATATCGGGGTGTTTCTTAAGCATCCATCGTGGCGGGGTCGCCGTGGGTGTCCCAAGAACAACCTTGAGCCCGGCGAATCCCAATACCTCAATCGCGCGGTCCAGCCAGTCAAAGCGCAAATCGCCGGGTGTGGGTTCCATCCGGCTCCAGGCGAACTCGCCGATCCGCACCCAGGTCAGCCCGGATTCAACCATTCGGGCGGCGTCTTTGGCCCACATCTCTTCGGGCCAGTGTTCGGGATAGTAGCAAACGCCAAGTTCAGGTTTCATAAAAGGACTCTGTATTCGGGCAGCCCTTTACCTGCGTCAGAGGCGGAAAAGGTCATGCCGTTGGTAGGTTGTTGTGCAAGTGTTTCAGCGTTCAGACCTTCGCGGGCCGACGTGCAGAAAAGCATGGTCAAATCGTCACCGCCGAAGGCAGGGCACGAAGTATGCGTGGCATCGAATGTATTGGCGCTTATGAACTTTCCGAACGGTGTATAGGTCGCTACGCGGCTTGCACCCCATTGCGCGATCCAAATGTTCCCTTCGGCATCGACCACGGCACCGTCGGGGTTCAGGCCATCGACCCGAAAATCCAGAAACACCGATCCGTCTTCTTCGGGCCAGCCGGTTTCCCGGTTCAGAGATCGGCGCATGACTTGTTTTGTCAGTGTATCGGCGTAGTAAGCACAGGAGCGGTCCGGCGCAAAGCAGATCGCATTCGGGATCGTGACGTTCGGCACCACCCGCCGCAATTCGCCCCGCCAATACCGATAGATCGCACCGGCGTGGGGCTCCGCCGCTTTGCCCATCGTCCCGATCCAGAACCCCCCCCAGGGGTCAGCGCGTCCGTCGTTCGAGCGGGTAATCGGGTTGTTCGCCTCAAGAGACGCGACTAGGTCTTTTTGACCAGTCTTGAGGCTGAAACGCCACAAACCCGTTTCAGAAGCTATCAGCAGCGTTTCCCGGTCGACCCACCCAGCGGCTGAGACATGTTCGTCAAACTGCCAGCCGCGTGGTTCGCCGCTCTTTTGCGTCATCAGAGTTTTGCCGATGATATCGAACCAGAAAAGCTGTTGGCCTTCGGGATGCCACAAAGGGCCTTCGCCCAACTCGCAAGGGCGGTTGTCGAAGATGGTGCTCATCCTGCGGCCTCATCATACGCGGCGACGATCTGTGCCGCCTTGGCCGCGACCTCAGATACCGTCATGCCGGGTTTGTAGAGGGCCGATCCGATGCCGAACCCATCTGCGCTGGCTGCGATCCACTTATCAAAGTTTTCAGGCCCTGCGCCGCCCACAGCATATACAAGCGTACCCTTGGGCAACACTGGGCGCAGTGCCGACAGACCTGCCGGACCGGCCAGCGCGCCGGGAAACAGTTTCAGCCCGGAAGCTCCAGCCTTGAGGGCGGCGAAAGCCTCGGTCGGTGTGAAGATGCCGGGCCAGCTTTCCAAGCCCAGCCTGTGAGTGTGTGAAATCACCTCGGGGTCGCAATTTGGCGATACGATCAGTTTGCCGCCAACCCCGACGACTTCGTCCACTTGCCCTGGCGTCAGAACGGTGCCTGCGCCAATCAAAGCACGGTCGCCGAATTCCTCCGCCAGACGACCGATGGAGTCCAGCGGATCGGGCGAGTTCAGCGGGACTTCGATCTTGTCGATCCCGGCGTCGATCAGGGCTTGCCCGGTTGCCAATGCAGCCGACGGTGTTAAACCCCGCAGGATGGCAATGATGGGACGGTTCATACGGTTTGCCTCGTCAGATTGCGGGCCAGTAGAAGGCCGGCCAATGTGCATTCAGTGCTGTCTGCGGTTTCCACGAACGCGCCTTGGGTTTCTAAGGCCTTGGCGTAAATTCCAGACAGCCCGGCAGTCCCAATGATCGCCAGTTGCTGGCCCAACCAGTAGGGTCGGGTTGCAGCCAGTTCAGCGCCAATCAGAAAACCCGAAAGCTGCGCCCGGGCGATACTACCATCTTGTCCCTGCAGCAGATCGGCAGCGCGCAAGCCAAACAGCCGTGCCGCCAGCTGTTCCGGTTTTGACAACGTGTCAGTCGTGGCATCGACAAAGGCTGCATCGTCCCAACCAGTGCCAACCGAGTGTTTCAGCACCGATTGGCCACTGAGAAGGTTGAACATCTCTCCGGTCATGAAGGTACGGAAACTGACGACTTCTCCGGCGCTGACTTGAACCCACTTACTATGGGTTCCCGGCAGGCAAACCACGCCGTCCCAGTTTGGGCGACCGGCCAGAAATCCCGCGATCTGGGTTTCTTCGCCTCGCATGACATCTGGTGGAGAGGTCTGCTTCAAACCGGGCACGACAAAGGCGCGAATGCGCGCGTCAGTGTTGTGAACGCGAAACGGGGCGACGGGCGTGGGGGCGCAGGGAACCGCCGAATATGGTGCCTCGACCCAACCTTGCCGCGCGCCCACCATTCCACATGCGATCACATCTACGGGTTCAGCCCCCAACCAGCCTTCGATCAGTTCCAACAAGGCGGCCTGAAACTCATCTCTGTCGACGCGGGCCATGCCTTTGTCAGACTGAGCCTGATCAACCACGGTATCGCCCCGCATCGCCCAGACACGAAGATGCGACGTTCCCCAATCGACAGCGATCCATTCAGAATTCATGTCTCTACCCCGTTACGACAACGCCGCCGTCAACCGCCATGCATTGTCCGGTCATTGCACGGCTGGCATTGGAGGCCAGGAACAGGGTCGGCGCGATCATATCTTCGGGCGTCAGGTGTTCCTTAAGGCATTGGCGGTTCATATGGGCCGCGAGGTCTTCGGGAGTAGCCCACATATCCAACTGTTTCTGGGTCAGAACCCACCCCGGGGCCAGCGCGTTCACACGTATGTTCTTCGGCCCAAGCTCACGCGCAAGGGATCGGGTCATCCCGGTAATACCGGCGTTCGAGGTCGTGTAGATTGGATAGCCAGCATTGCCCATCATGTAGCTGATTGAGCTGAAATTGACGATGGCCCCGCCTTCCCCTTGCATCTGGCGCGCCGCTTCCTGACAGGCAAAGAAATAAGCCTTGAGGTTGACCTCAATCATCCAGTCCCAAAACTCGGGCGTGGTTTCCTCAAGCGAGTGGCGTTGGTCGTTAGCTGCATTGTTGATCAGTACGTTCAAGGGACCATGCGCCTCCGAGGCTTTTTGCATCGTGGCGTGCAGCAATGCGGTATCTGTCATATCGGCCTGCATGAACAACGGTGCGCGACCGTGTTTGTCACGCATTTCCGCGACAAATCCGCTGGCGTCCGAGCGACCGATGAAGGCCACGTTGGCACCTTGGGCCAGAAATCCGTCCGTCAACGCTGCACCAACGCCAGAGCCGCCGCCAGTAATAAAGACAGACGCGCCGTTCAAATCGTGGAAAGTTGCTGGTTGATCCATCAGTGGCTCTCTCTGGTCACAAGGCGGGTGTCTTTGCCGACAAGAAAATCAAGGTCGGCGCCCTGATCCGCCTGCAGGACGTGGTCGATATAAAGTTTTGCGTAACCGCGGGCATAGTGCGGGTCGTCCGGTTGCCACGCTGCGCGGCGGGTAGCCAGTTCTGCCTCATCAACGAGCAGTTCCAACTCACCCTTGCTGGCGGACACCCGGATGCGGTCGCCGGTTTTGACCAGCGCCAGCGTTCCCCCGGCCTGCGCCTCGGGGCTGACATGAAGGATTACAGTGCCAAAGGCTGTGCCGGACATACGCGCATCCGAAACTCGGATCATGTCGCGCACACCCTCTTTCACGAGCTTTGCGGGAATTGGCATATTGCCAACTTCTGGCATGCCGGGATAGCCCTTGGGCCCGCAGCCCTTGAGCACCAGAATAGTGTCTGCCGTCACTGGCAGATCATCCCGGTCTATGTTGGCTTTCAGGTCTTCGATGTTTTCAAAGACATAAGCGTCTGCCTCGGTTTCCAACAGCGCGTCCGTCGCGGCCGAGGGCTTTACGATGGCGCCATTGGGTGCGAGATTTCCGCGCAAGACGCGCAGGCCCGCAGCAGGTTTCACCGGATCATCGAAGGGGTGGATCACGTCGCGGTTGAAGCATTCGGCGCCCTCGTAATGGGCCGAAATATCTTTGTTCAGAACGGTCTTGGCAGGGCGAAGGAAGGTTTTCAGCTCATTCAGAACCACGGGCACACCACCCGCGTAGCAGAAATCTTCCATCAGGTATTTGCCCGAAGGCATGCAGTTTACAAGCAGGGGTATTTCCGACCCGATCTCAAAATCCTTGAGTGACAGATCAACACCTACGCGACCGGCCAAAGCCAGCAAATGAACAACGGCGTTGGTTGATCCACCCACGGCGGCATTGGTGAGAATGGCATTTTCGAACGCTTCTTTGGTCAAAATATCCGACGGCTTCAGGTTTTCATCCACCATTTCAACGATCCGCTTCCCGGTCAGATGCGCCAGAGCCATACGGCGGGCGTCAACTGCCGGAAGCGCGGCGTTGGTGGGCAGGCTCATCCCCATCGCCTCGACCAGTGAGGCCATGGTCGATGCGGTGCCCATGGTCATGCAAACACCTGCACTGCGCGACATGCCGGATTCGGCGTTCATGAAGTCTTGCAGCGTCATTTCTCCGGCGCGGACAGCTTCGGAGAATTTCCAGACATCTGTGCCCGACCCGATATCCTTGCCGCGATACTTGCCGTTCAGCATAGGGCCGGAACTGACAACGATCGAAGGCAGATCGACTGAGGCTGCGCCCATCAACTGCCCCGGCGTGGTTTTGTCACAGCCGCCCAAAAGAACAACGCCGTCGATGCCGTAGGCGCGGATCGACTCCTCAACATCCATCGCCAGAAGGTTGCGGAACAGCATGGCAGTGGGCTTCATCTGGGTTTCGCCCAGAGACATGACCGGAAACTCAACCGGGAAACCGCCTGCCTCCCAAACGCCGCGCTTCACGCCCTCGGCCAGATCGCGCAGGCCCGAGTTGCAGGGTGTCAGCTCGGACCATGTATTGCAGATGCCAATGATCGGGCGCCCGTCAAAGGCGTGATCGGGAAAGCCCTGATTCTTCATCCAGGACCGGTGGATGAACCCGTCTTTGTCGAGTTTTCCATACCAGTGTTGCGAGCGGCGTTTCTTTGTCATTTTTGTCAGCCTTCTAGTCTTTGGTTCAGGCGGCTTTTGCAGGTTTGCACCAATCCGGAAGCCAGTCGGCATGCGCGATTAACAGGTCATCGACAAGGCTGCGGATTTGGCGCAGGTCTAATTCGGCGGCTGTGTGCGGGTCCATCATGGCGGCGTGATAGATGTGTTCTGGGTTCTGGTCGACCAATGCGCGCACGGTAAGCTCTTGCACATTGATCTGGCTCCGCATCAGTGCGATCAGTTGCGGTGGAATATCGGTAACGATCGAAGGCTGCACGCCGTTGCCGTCGACCAGACAGGGGGTTTCAACGGCGGCCCCCAAGGGCAGTTGCGGTATCTGGCCGGTGTTGGGCAGGTTTCCATAGGCCACGTAAGGCGTATTAGTGACTATGGCGTTCATCAGATCGGCAGCGAATTCGTGACTGCGGATTACCTCGATGTTGCGGCCATCCGTCAGGGTCTTGGCCTGTTCTTTCCAATTTGCAACCTGTTCCACGCATCGAGTGGGGTATTCATCCAGCGGGATGGAAAACTGCTTGATCAGGTCTTCTCGCCCATCTTTGATGAACCACGGCACATATTCGGCCAAATGCTCGGAACTTTCGGTGCAGAAATAGCCCAGGTGATCCATCACCTCGTACCGAACATTGTTCGGGCAACGTGGCATCAGTAGCGGAGGCTTGGGAAGTTGACCGCTGCCGTATCCCTGTTGCAATGCGGGATAAAGGTTGCGGCCCTTATGTTCCAGCCGCAGGAAAAAGGCGACATGATTGACGCCCGCGACCTTGTAGCGGATTTCGTCTTTCGGCAGGTCAAGGTCATGCGCCAGTTCTTCGACCGTATTCTGTACCGAGTGGCATAGACCGACCTGTTTCAGCGCCGGGAATTGCTCGGCCAGCGCCCATGTGTTTATGGCCATCGGGTTCACGTATTGCAGCAGGGTCGCGTTCGGGCAAAGCTGCATCATGTCCCGTGCCACGTCCCACAACACCGGAACCGTGCGCAGCCCGCGCATGATGCCGCCGACGCCAAGCGTGTCGGCGATGGTCTGACGCAGGCCGTATTGTTTTGGAATCTCAAAGTCGGTCACAGTACACGGCTCATATCCGCCGATCTGGAACGCGGTGATAACGAAATCTGACCCATCCAAAGCGGCGCGTCGATCTGTATGGGTCGAAACAGACGCACCCGAACCGACCGAGCGGATCATGGCGCGGGCAACCGCTTCGCTTTCGGCCAGACGCTCGGGGTCAATGTCCATCAGCGCAAAATGGCTGTCGCACAGCGCTGGTGTCAGCAGAGCATCGCCCACGATGTTCTGCATGAAAATTGTGGAACCGGCACCAATAAAGGTGATTTTTGTCATGTTGCAAGCCTATGGTTTGACGTCATTTCACAGCTCCAAGTGTCAGGCCCGCGATAAAGTGTTTCTGCATCAGAAAGAACATTGCCACCGGCGGAAGGGCCGCGACGATAGAGCCCGCGCTCATCAACTGATAGGCGGCTCTGAACTGCGCGTTGAAACTGGTGATCCCCGCAGTGACAGGTTGGCTTTCGGCCCCTTGGGTCAACACGACAGCCCAGAAATAGTCGTTCCAGATGAAGGTGAAGATCAGCACGCTCAGCGCCGCAATGGCGGGTTTCATCAGCGGCAGAACCACGTACCAGAAGATGCGCCATTCGCTGATGCCTTCAACGCGCGCCGCCTCAATCAGTTCAAACGGAAGGGCGCGGATAAAATTGCGCATGAACAGCGTACAGAATCCGGTCTGGAAGGCGATGTGGAACAGAACCAACCCGGTTTTGGTGTTGTAAAGCCCCAGTTGCAAGGTCAGGTCGCGCACCGGGACCATCAGAATCTGGAAGGGTACGAAATTGCCCGCCACGAACATGAAGAAAATCCAAATGTTCGATTTGAACCTGTAGATCCCCAGAGCGAAGCCGGTCATGCAACTGAGTGCAACAGCGCCGATCACCGTTGGGATGGTGATCATGAACGAATTCAGGAGGTAGCGCGGCATATCCGAATTGAAAAAGACCTGCCCATAATTGAACGCGCCCTCGAAGCTGGACGGCATCCCCCAATAGTTCGCATTGGTGAAGTCTGCGGCAGGCTTGACCGAGAAAAGAGCCACCGCAAGCAGCGGTCCAAGCCACAGAAGCAGCGCCAGAGGCAGCATCGCCTGATACGTGATCTGTGCCGCGCGGGGTTGTTTTTCGATGGGTTTGGGAAACATCTCAGTGCCCCCTTTCTTCGCGGTACATTGACCACAGGAAATAGGCGATGAAGCACAGCATGATGAGGAAAAGCACCACGGCGATGGCCGCGCCATAGCCCATGCGGAAACCGTATTCAGACAGGGCGACCTCGAACATATAGTAGGCCAGCACGCGGGACGAACCGAAAGGACCGCCCTGTGTCATGATAGAAATCAGGTCAAAAGAACGCAGCGCACCGATGATGGTGACGACAAAGGCGATGAAGGTGGCGGGGCGAAGTTGGGGCAAGATGATATGCCACAGCATACGAAACCCCTTTGCGCCGTCCAGACGCCCGGCCTCAATCTGTTCGGGGTCCACGGCGTTCAGGCCGGTGAGGTAGAGGATCATGCAGTAGGCTGTCTGCGGCCACAGACCGGCAAAGATGATGCCGTAGGTCACGAACCGTTCATCGCCCAGCACGTTCAGCGGACCGAGGCCGAAAAGGCCAAGAAATTCATTCAGCAGGCCAAAGGTCGGATCATAAAACCAGGTAAAGACAAGGCCCACGACGACTTGGGAAATAACGAATGGAAAGAAAAACAGTGATTTGTAAAGCCGAATACCCCAGACTGTCTGGTTGAGGAAGAGGGCAATGAAAAGACCCGCCGGAATAGCCGCCAGATACAAAAGCAACCAAATCAGGTTGTTCTTTAGGGACGTGTAAAAGGCATCCCGGTCAACCCATTCCCAGTAGAGGTCTTCGTAGTTTCGAAACCCGACATATTCGGCCGCGCCAAGCCCATCCCATTCGTAGAGAGACAGGTTAAATGACTGAAACACCGGAATGATCACATAGACCATGAAGAACAGCAGACCGGGGGCCAGAAACAGCCACGGTGCGATGCGCTGTTGATTCTTGTGAAACCAGCTTTCCTGATCTGAGACTTCGACGACAGACATGCGGATACTCGGGGATTTGGTATAAGGAGTAAGGCGGGCTGCACCCGCCTTACGCTTGACAAGGTGCAGGCCGGGCTTTTTCCCGGCCTGACCAGATCAGTTTTCGTAGATACGTTCGCGGGCGCGTTCCAGTTTTGCCAGAATACGGTCCAGGTTGTCAGGCTTGACCATGAACTCCTGGAAGCCTTCCATCGACACTTTGGCCATTTCGGCCGGTGCGTCGCGATCCCAGAACTGGGCGACCCCGCCGGGGCTGTTGGACGACAACATCGCAAATCCCTGTTGCAGGAACTTGTCATCATCAACCGCAGACTGCGCGTTCACGGGCAATTGGCCAAGGTTTGCGCCATTGTTGATCTCGGTCTGTTCGTCTGCCGAGACAACGAAACGCAAGAATTCGCGCGCGGCGTCTTTGTTCGATGCGTTGGCTGGGATGTGGAACGTGTCGGTCGGCGCGTCTTCGGCCAGCTCAACATCAGGATTGATCGAAACAAACTGGTAGAAATCCAGTTGATCGTTGGTCAAACCAGCCTCGCGCAGGGGCGCCACGGCGAAGTTACCCATAAGATACGCGGTGGCATCGCCGTTGACCATAAAGGGCAGGGCTTCTTGCCAGCTATAGGTCTGGTGGTTGTCGATGAATGCGCCCATTTCGATCAACTGTTTCCAGTTGGCGAAGGTCTGTTTGACCCGATCATCTTCCCAGCTGACCTCACCGTTTGCGAGTTGGTTGTGGAACTCGAACCCGTTGGTGCGCATGTTGAGGTAGTCGAACCAGCCACCGGCGGTCCACAGGAACTTGGTGCCGATGGTGTAGCAAGCGCGGCCTGACTCCACGATTTTCTGGCAGTTTGCCAGTTCCTCTTCCCAGGTTGTGGGTTCGGTCAAGCCCAGTTCGTCAAAGATGTCTTTGCGGTAATAGACACCCCACTGGTAATAGGTATAGGGCACACCCCACTGCTTGCCGTCGATCGTCAGTGCGCCCTTGGTAGAGGCCAGGTTGGCGGCGATTTCAGGCTCGGCCCACAGGTCAGACACGTCCTCGAACAGACCAGCCTCGACATAGGGTTTCATGCGATTGGCCGCATACCATGTGGCGACATCCGGTGTGTCTGCTGTCAGGAAGTTTCGAATCTGCGTCTTGTAAGCTTCGCGGTCGATGACCGTGGTTTCGATCTCCAGCCCCGGATGTTGTTCCGCGAACCGCTCGATCATCGCTTCCATCGTCGCGCGCGGCGCCGGGTTCGATGTGTCGAGGAAGATTCGCAGCTCGCCGGTCAGTTCGGCTGCAACAGGTGCAGCCAGTGCCACACTGGCCGCCAGCGCGGCCGCTGTGCGCTTGAACAAGGAATGCATGGTGTCCTCCCTTAGATTCCCTTTGGTTCCATTTATTGAAACCATGTTTTATATATTGAAAACTACACATCAACTCGGTTAGTCTTGTCAAGACCTTCGTGACGAACGCGATGTGTTGAGGGGAGGAGAACAGGCACCCGTGGCTGGTGACGGAACAATTGGAAAAGCATGTGATGTGCTGGAGCAAGTGGCGGCCTTTGCGCGCCCCGTGCGGTTCGCTGAGCTGTTGGAAAGCAGTGATTTTCCCAAGGCAACTTTGTACAGATTTCTGCAATCTCTGACTAATCAGGGAATGCTGGCATACGACCCGGATCGCCAGACCTATACGCCGGGATTGCGATTGGTCCGGCTGGCGCATGCGGCTTGGACACAAAACTCGCTGGCGCCTATTGCGCGGCCGTTTCTGGATGCTCTTAGCCGAGAGACCGGGGAAACGGTGCATCTGGCGCAGCTTGATTCCAGCCAGGTTTTATATGTCGACAAGCGCAATGCCGCACAACCGGTCGAGATGTATTCGCAGGCAGGCAAGGTTGGCCCGGCCTACTGTACCGGTGTGGGCAAAGCGATGCTGGCATATCTGGAAGAGGTGGCACTGGCCCG
Source organism: Ruegeria sp. YTSA135 (assembly GCF_059610165.1). NCBI lineage: Bacteria > Pseudomonadati > Pseudomonadota > Alphaproteobacteria > Rhodobacterales > Roseobacteraceae > Ruegeria > Ruegeria sp. YTSA135. The sequence continues at coordinate 106,469 of NZ_JBXWNC010000014.1, forward strand.
CGCGGTGTCGCAACAAAGCTATCATCGGTTTACGCAAAAAACGCTGACCTCCGAGGCGGCGCTGCGTGCCGATCTCGATCTGATCCGCAGCCGCGGCTATGCTATCGACGATGAGGAGCATGAGCCCGGCATCATCTGCATCGCGTGCCCTATTTTGACGTCAGGCGGGCGGATGCTGGGCGCAATTTCGGTAACAGGCTCGACCGAGCGGATGGATTTCAAACAACTGGAAACCTGGGTTCCTCGTGTTCGCCATGTGGCCGAACAGATCGGAGCCGAAGCACAGGCTTGGCGGTTCCCCGAAACCCGGCCGAACGTCAATACAAACAGGATGCAAGCGACATGACGGGTGTGACTTTGAACCAGGCGATCAAGCGGTATGGAGAGACGCAGGTCATCCACGGCATTGATCTGGAAATCAAGGATGGCGAATTCTGTGTTTTCGTTGGGCCATCCGGGTGCGGCAAATCCACCTTGCTGCGTATGATCGCCGGACTGGAAGAGACCACCGAAGGGCAGATTCATATTGGCGCGCGCGAAGTGACCCATTTGGACCCCGCAAAACGCGGGGTTGCGATGGTCTTTCAGACCTACGCTTTGTACCCGCACATGACAGTGGCCGAGAATATGGGCTTTGGTCTGCGTATGAACGGCGTTGCTAAATCCGAGATCAATGAGAAGGTTCAGCAAGCCTCGAATATCCTGAAGCTGGACCCGTATCTCAAGCGCAAACCCAAAGCCCTGTCCGGTGGTCAACGGCAGCGCGTTGCCATCGGGCGCGCGATTGTCCGCGGACCCGAGGTGTTTCTGTTCGACGAACCCCTTTCAAATCTCGATGCCGAGCTGCGGGTTGAAATGCGGGTGGAAATCGCCCGTCTGCACAATGAGATCGGTGCGACGATGATCTATGTGACCCATGATCAGGTCGAGGCGATGACCATGGCCGATAAGATCGTAGTCCTGCGCGATGGCCGGATCGAACAGGTCGGCGCGCCGATGGACTTGTATCGCGACCCTGACAACCGGTTCGTGGCCGGGTTCATCGGCTCTCCGGCGATGAACTTTCTGGAGTGTGATTATGCCGACGGTAAGGTCTCGCACCCGGCGCTTGGGGAGCCGCTGGTGGTAACGGCCAATGTGCCTGCAGGCATGACGAAAGTGACCTTGGGCATCCGTCCAGAACATATCGAAATTGATCGCACGGGTGAGGCCTGCACGGTCGATCTGACCGAGGCGCTTGGTGGCGTAAGCTATTCCTATCTTTTAGCTCCGAACGGCGACAAGCTGGTCATTGAAGAGCGCGACGATCAACGCAGCCGTCAAGGGGACCGGATTGGGGTTCAGCTTCGCCCTGAGCGCGTGATGCTGTTTGATCCTGAAAGCGGTCTGCGGTTCCGGTAACTCAAAGACAATGAACCAGAACTTGCGCGCCGATCTAACGGGTCGGTGCGTTTTTTGGGCATAGACCTTTGGGAATTTTCTATCCAACATCCGGCATAGTGGGTCAGACGGAATCTTTCTGCCCATACCCGCGCTGCTTTTTGGAGGGAAAGTTCTGATGTCGACCAATATATTCACCGGCACCATGCCTGCGTTGATGACCCCTTGCAAGGATGACCGGACACCAGATTTCGATGCGTTGGTCAGCAAGGGAAAACAGATGATCGACGCGGGCATGTCGGCAGTGGTCTATTGCGGTTCGATGGGTGATTGGCCTTTGTTGACCGACGATCAGCGAATGGAAGGGGTCGCGCGTCTGGTCGAAGCCGGGCTGCCCGTCGTGGTCGGGACAGGGGCCATCAACACAAAATCCGCGGTGGCCCATGCGGCGCATGCGCAGGCGGTAGGTGCTGTTGGGCTGATGGTTATTCCAAGGGTTTTGTCGCGGGGCAGCTCTGAAGTCGCGCAAAAGAACCATTTCAAGGCGATCCTCTCTGCCGCCCCAGATGTTCCTGCGATTATCTATAACAGCCCGTATTACGGTTTTGCCACGCGCGCTGATCTGTTCTTTGCTTTGCGGGCCGAACACTCCAACCTGATCGGTTTCAAAGAATTCGGGGGCAGGGACGATCTGCGTTATGCGGCTGAGACCATCACCAGCCAAGACGCTGATGTAACCCTGATGGTCGGTGTGGATACCGAGGTTTACCACGGCATCGTCAATTGCGGCGCGACCGGGTCAATCACCGGCATCGGTACGGCCCTTCCGCGTGAGGCTTTGCTGCTGGCCGCGCTGTCCAGAAAGGCGGCGCAAGGTGATCCCGAAGCCCGCCAGCGCGCACAAGAGCTGACCGAGGCGATCCATGTGCTGTCAAGCTTTGATGAAGGCCCGGATCTGGTGCTGTACTACAAACATCTTCTGGTGCTGAACGGAGAGCAGGAATATCGGCTGCACTTCAATGAAACGGATGAATTAACCTATGCGCAACGAAACTATTGCGAACAGCAATACGACCTGTTCCGCACGTGGTTCGCCAACTGGTCCAAACAAGGCGGAGTGATTGCGGAATGCATGTGATCGACAGTCATACCGGGGGTGAGCCGACGCGGGTCATCCTGAGTGGCGCACCTGATCTGGGCAAAGGTCCGTTGGCGGATCGTGCAAGGAAACTGGCCACTGAACACAAGGGGTTTTATCGGTCGGTCATGCTGGAGCCTCGTGGGCAGCCGGCAATGGTTGGTGCGCTGCTGGTTGAGCCGGTCGATCTTACCTGTGTGACAGGAGTGATCTTTTTCGATGTGGATGCTGTGCTGGGCATGTGCGGACACGGCACCATTGGTCTGACTGTTACGCTGGCGTATCAAGGCAGAATTTCCCCTGGTCGTCATAAAATCGAAACGCCTGCGGGCGTTGTGACGGTTGAGTTGCACGATGCGCATACCGTCACGGTCACGAATATCGAAAGCCGCCGGGTTCATCGTGACGTGACATTGGACGTACCGGGCTATGGCGCGGTGACTGGCGATGTGGCCTATGGTGGAAACTGGTTCTTCATCATCGACCCAAGCCCGATACCGGTCGAAACCGCCAATATTCGGCAACTGACCGAGATGACGATTGCGATCCGTGAAGCCTCGATCACCTGCGGCGTAAGGGGAGAGCAAGGTGAACCAATCGACCACGTGATCTTTCAGGACGCCTCGCCAAATCCTGAAGTCCACAGCCGAAACTTCGTGCTTTGCCCGGATGACAATTACGACCGTTCACCCTGTGGCACCGGCAGTTCGGCACGCCTGGCATGTCTGGCCGCTGACAGAGCGTTGGAACCCGGCGAGGAAATCACTCAGCAAAGTGTCATCGGCAGTACCTATCGCCTGTCATACCAACCCGGCCCGAACCAAGGTGTCATCCCCTCAATCACCGGACAAGCCCATATCATGTCCGAAGCGACACTGGTTTTTGATGATAACGATCCTTTCAGGGCGGGCATCGAGCTATGACACAACAGGTCGTTGTGATTGGTGCTGGCGTGATTGGCATCACAACCGCGCTGGAATTGCAACGTCGGGGTCACTCTGTTCTGGTTTTGGATTGGGATGGCGTTGCAGCTCAGGCGTCGGCGGGAAATGCCGGTGCCTTTGCGTTTTCCGAGATTGAGCCATTGGCGACCCCCGGCATTATGCGAAAGGCTCCGAAATGGTTGTTTGATCCGCTGGGGCCACTTTCCATCCCGCCTGCCTATGCGTTGAAGATCGCGCCGTGGTTGTTTCGTTTCTGGCAAGCCAGCCGTCCGGCGAAGTATCAGACCCTTCTGGGTGCACAAGCCAGCATGATGACGCATTCTGCCTTGGCATTGGCCCGCTTGATCACCGATATCGACGCAGAAGGGATGCTTCAGCGTGACGGTCAGATGCAACTGTATGAAGGCGAAGCAGAATACCGCGCCAGCCTGCCCACATGGGAGTTGCGGCGCCGGCACGGAATTTACTTTGACTTGCTGGTAAGCCGCGAGGCGATTGCCGAAATACAGCCCGGCCTCAACCCGCGTTTTACGCATGCAGGGTTCACGCCGAACTGGATGAATGTCGTTGATCCCAAAAAATGGGTCGAGCATTTGGCGAAAGTTTTCCAGAGCCGGGGTGGGCGAATCGAACGCGGTGAGGTTCGTATGCTGTCCCCTGTCGAGGAGGGTGTGCGGATCGGGATGGCGACCAAAGAGGCTGCCGCGAAAAAGGTCGTTGTATGCGCTGGCGCGTGGTCGCATCACCTTGCCAATACACTTGGTGATCACATCCCGCTTGAGACTGAGCGTGGCTATAACACTACGCTTCCTCAAGGTGCGTTTGACCTGCGCCTGCACCTGACATTTCCGAACCATGGGTTTGTTGTCACTCGGATCAATGGCGGTGTGCGGATCGGCGGCGCGGTTGAATTGGGCGGGCTTTCACTGCCCCCAAACTATCGCCGGGCTGATGCCTTGCTTAGGAAGGCTGAACAATTCCTGCCCGGTTTGAAGACAGGTGGTGGCACGCAATGGATGGGATTTCGCCCCTCATTGCCGGATTGCTTGCCGGTGATTGGCCCTGCGAAGCAAACGCCGGACGTCATCTATGCCTTTGGGCATGGCCACCTTGGTCTGACCCAATCCGCAGGCACGGCCGAGCTTGTCGGAGCTATCATTGATGGGCAGCCGCCACAGATTTCTCTTACCTCGTTTTCGGCCACCCGGTTTTAGGACACGATATGCGCAGCAGCAAAACCATCCACGTGATATCAGCGCATGCAGAAGGCGAGGTCGGGGATGTCATCGTGGGTGGCGTGCTTCCACCGCCCGGAGACACGCTTTGGCAGCAGCGCGCCTTCATTGCGCAAGATCAGACCCTGCGCAATTTTGTTCTGAATGAACCCCGCGGTGGCGTGTTTCGGCATGTGAACCTGCTGGTGCCACCTAAACACCCCGATGCAGACGCGGGTTTTATCATTATGGAGCCTGAGGACACGCCGCCCATGTCCGGATCGAACGCGATCTGTGTGGCTACAGTCTTGCTGGATGGCGGGATCATCCCGATGCAAGAGCCGAAAACCTGTTTGACGCTCGAAGCGCCGGGCGGTTTGGTAAGGGTCCGCGCCGACTGCCGGAGCGGCAAGGCCGAGCGGATATATGTACAAAACCTGCCCAGTTTCGCCGACAAGATATCGGTTCCCTTGGAGGTTCAGGGCCTGGGTACTCTGACTGTCGATACAGCTTATGGCGGTGATAGTTTCGTGGTGGTCGATGTAGCCGCGCTTGGCGCTCAGATTGTCGAGGACGAGGCGCGGGATATTGCGCGCATGGGTGTGGCGATCACAGATGCCGCGAATGAACAGCTTGGGTTTTTCCATCCCGAAAACCCGGATTGGACGCATATCTCTTTTTGCGCTTTTTGTGGCCCGGTAAAGGCCACCGAAACCGGGTTCACCGGGACATCCGCTGTCGCCATCCAGCCGGGCAAGGTTGATCGGTCGCCGACCGGTACTGCGGTTTCGGCACGTATGGCCCTGATGGCGGCGAAGGGTCAGATGAAAGTTGGTCAAACCTTCGAGGCGGTCTCGATTATCGGTTCGCGCTTCACCGGCCAGATCATCGATAAAACCAGTGTTGCGGGCCGCCCGGCTATCATCCCCGAGATCAGCGGCCGTGGTTGGATTACCGGCATACACCAACACATGATGGACCCGGACGATCCCTGGCCTGAGGGGTACAGGTTAAGTGACACCTGGGGTGCCGGTCGCTGAATAACGCAAAATCATAGGGTGAATTGGCGGTTTACCCCTTCCCGTGTCAATTTGCGCCCCCACTAGACGATTGATCCGAAGGCCAACCTGTTCTATGGGGGGCCCTGTCAAATCAGAGTCACCATTGGGGCGGTAAGATACACGCGCCCCGTTTCAGGCCACACAGACGTGGCACACTCTTGGATCGCACGCCCCGAAAGGCTTAAAAAAGGTAAAAGAATATGGCAGAAAAATCGAACTTCGATATATTGTATACCATTGTAGACGAAGCGCCTGAGCTGGCGAGCGCCTCGTTCCTGCCCATCATTCGCAAGTTCGCCTCGGCGGCTGGTGTCAGCGTTGGAACCAAAGATATCTCGCTGGCAGGCCGCATCATCGCAACCTTCCCCGAGAACCTGACTGACCAACAGCGCATCACCGACGATCTGGCCGCATTGGGTGAACTGGTAAAGACGCCAGAGGCAAACGTGATTAAACTGCCGAATATCTCGGCCTCGGTCCCGCAGTTGGTGGCAGCGATCGAAGAACTGCAAGCGCAGGGCTACGATATCCCGAACTACCCCGAAGAGCCCTCGACCGACGAAGAAAAAGCGATCCGCGCACGGTATGACACCATCAAGGGTTCGGCTGTGAACCCGGTTCTGCGCGAAGGCAACAGTGACCGCCGCGCGGCAAAGGCGGTCAAGAACTACGCACAGAAGAACCCGCATTCGATGGGTGAGTGGGCCGCTGACAGCAAGACCAAAGTGTCATCCATGTCCGACAACGATTTCTACGCTAACGAGAAATCCGCTACAATCACCGCTGCCCAGGCAGGTGACGCCAAGATCGAATTTGTTGGCAAAGACGGCAGCGTCACAGTTCTGAAAGATGGCTGGCCACTGGACGAAGGTACCGTGGCTGACGCGACCTTCATGTCGGTCAAGGCGCTGTCCTCGTTCCTTGCGGATGCGATTGAAGACACCAAGAAAGACGGCACCATGTTCTCGCTTCATATGAAGGCGACCATGATGAAAGTGTCGGACCCGATCATCTTTGGCTATGCTGTAAAAGCGTGGCTTGCCCCTGTGTTCGGGAAATTTGGCAGTGAATTGAGCGCGCTGGGTGTGAATCCGAACTCGGGTCTGGGTGACCTGCTGGAGCGCGTCAAAGACAACGCTGAGATCGTAGCGGCCATTGATGCGCTGAAAGGTGACCGCCCATCCATGTACATGGTCGACAGCGACAAAGGGATCACCAACCTGCACGTACCGTCCGATGTGATCATCGACGCCTCGATGCCCGCCGTAATCCGCGCGGGCGGCAAGGGCTGGGACGAGACCGGTGCAAAGGGTGACACGAACTGCGTGATCCCTGACCGCTGCTACGCCCCGGTTTACGATGAGGCCATCAATTTCTTCAAAGCCAATGGCGCGCTGAATCCGGCCACCGCCGGAGCAGTGGCCAATGTTGGCCTTATGGCCCAGAAGGCCGAGGAATACGGCAGCCACCCCACCACGTTCGAAGCACCAGCTGATGGTGCCATCCGCATCGTTCTTGCGAACGGTGAGACGTTGCACGAACATGCTGTTGAAAAAGGCGATATCTGGCGTGCCTGCACCGTCAAAAAGGCACCGATTGAGAACTGGATTCAGTTGGCGATGGACCGTCAGCGCCTGACCGGTTCCGAAGCGATCTTCTGGCTGGACGCGAACCGCGCCCACGATGCTGAACTGATCAAATACGTCAAACCGGCGCTTGAGGCCGCTGGCGTGGTTGACAAGTTCCTGATTATGGCCCCTCGCGAGGCCACGCGTCAGTCGCTGGAGACCATCACCGCTGGCAAGGATTCGATTGCCATCACCGGCAACGTGCTGCGGGACTATCTGACCGATCTGTTCCCGATCCTGGAACTGGGCACTTCGGCCAAGATGCTGTCGATCGTAAAGCTGATGCAGGGTGGCGGTCTGTTCGAAACCGGTGCGGGCGGCTCGGCGCCGAAACACGTGCAGCAATTGGTTGAAGAAAACCACCTGCGCTGGGACTCGATGGGTGAGTTCTGCGCTTTGGGTGAATCGCTGAACTTCCTGGCCGACAGCGCCGGAAACGCCAAAGCAGGTGTTCTGGGGGCCGCGGCCGAAGCGGCAACGCAGGGCATTCTGGACAACAATAAATCGCCCAGCCGGAAGGTAGGTCAGCCTGACAACCGCGACAGCCACTACTGGTTCGCGCGTTACTGGGCCGAAGCGTTGGCGGCGCAGTCCGAGGATGCTGAATTGGCAGCTGAGTTTGCGCCGATTGCTAGAGTGTTAGCTGAAAAAGAACAGCAGATCCTGGGCGAATTGGCTGCCGCACAAGGCGTACCCGCTGATCTTGGTGGGTACTATCACACCGACCCAGCCAAGACCGCTGCGGTGATGCGTCCCAGCGCGACCCTGAACGCCATCATCGGCTAAAAGTCTACAGCCACGTGAGGTGGCTTTTTTGCTGTAAATTAGTGCGTTGAATAAATGGAGGCCGACCTGCAAAGTCGGCCCCCATTTAAGGCGAGAGGTAGAATCTCACCGGTAAAGCGGATTTCAGACCTCTGAATGGATATGTTCCGAGTATTGAGAGGTTTACCAACGGAGATGGATCGGGGTAGAACAGCCGTGAGCTGTGCCCGGCGCGGGTAAACGGTGCTCAAAAAAAGCAGGCCGGTCCAAAGACCGGCCTCAGTGAATTCAGCTGAACCGAGGGATCAGTTCGAAGCTGCCATCAGTTTCTCATTATGCTCGCGCAGGGTGTCCGAGATGATGGCATACCATTCGCCGGATTCCCGCATTTCATTCAGACCTGCGTTCAGCATCGCCACGTATTGACGGCCATATGGGTTTGTCCGGTGCGTGACAAAGCGCAAACCTGCGACAGTGTTCACAAACGGATTTTCGACGATGTCGTTATGGGACAGTCCCAGATCGCTCATGGCGTCAGCCGCAAGCTGAACTTCGAAAGAAGCAACATCTGCCACACCGGTCAGAACGGCATCCATGCAGTCAGTTGCTGTGACAGGTTGGATCATCGTCACGTTCGGTTCAAAAACGCCGTTCTCTTCCAGATCGTGTGTAAACCAACCTTCCATCCGGCAAAGACGTGCGCCTTTGAAATCTTCAAACGACCGGGCCGTGGCATAGTCGCTGTCGGGCAGCGTGTAGAACCCGATTACGGTGTCGTAAACGCTGACGGTGGAGTCGAACTGGGTGCAGCGTTTCGTTGTTTCCGGCGACCACTCATAGCTGCGGTTGCTGCAGTCGGGGATGTACCAGGCCAGTGACACATCAAACGCACCCAGCGGCAAGAGAGTATCCAGGTGAGAGCTCCAATCGTTCACGAAGCTTGCCGAGAATTCACGATTGTTTCCCGCCCGGTTGAGGGCCGTCGAAGCCAGACGGACAAGAAAGCCGCCGCCCGTCAGATCTTCGTCTGCAAAAGGGGCATAGTTGCCGCCGGTCACGATTTTGATCGGCGGTTCGTACACGTTGGACACTTTGTTATTGGCGTTACGTGCCTCTTCCGCGGCGATAAGGTCTTGCGCACTTTGGCCGTTTGGCAGGCTCCCGTCTTCACACGGCAAGGCAAGGACCAGGCCCGGCTCAAGGTTTGACGGGTTCAAGATCGTGTTGCGGTTCGCGTTAAAGATCGGCTGGTAGTTCGATGTGCCATAGGCGGCAATTGCAATTGTCGCCAACGTGTCGCCATCCACGACGGTGTAGTTGGTGCAGGCCTCTTGGGCGGCGGCGGCTCCGGCGCTTAGGGCGGTGACGGCGACGGTCGATATCACGACTTTCTTCAGGTTGACTTCAAACATATCCACTTCCTCCAGAATCTTTTGTTGTCAGGCCAGCTGGGGCCTTAGCCATTTTCCATTTGGTGGCGCAGGGCGGTTGACACGATGTCCCGCCATTCACCCGATTGCTGCATGATCGCCAGACCCTGGTTAAGCGTCTCAAGAATCGCTTCCCCATCCGGATTGTCTTTGTGGGTCATGACGTTAAGCGACTTGATTGCCGCCAGGTTGGGGTTTTCAATGATGCGGTGCTTGTATCCAAGCCGCGCGATGGCCTCGACGGCCACGTGGGCCTCAATCGCGACGATATCGGCACTGCCGTCCATCACCGCGTGAAAGCAATCATCCGGTGCGACCGGGCGTATTAATGAGATTGCGGGTTCGTAAAGGCCCACAGCATCCATGTGCGACGTTGTCCAACCCTCGGGGCGGCATATTGTGGCGCCAGCAAAGTCGGCATAGGTCAGCGTCTGCTCATATCCTGAGCCTTCGCGAGCAAAGAATGAGTCTACCACCTCATAAAATGGGTTCGAGAAATCGTAGGTCTCGCAGCGATTACGATCGTTTTCCGACAACGCGTCGGCAGTTTCACAGTTCGGGCGTGACCAGGGAAAGGTCGCGTCAAAGGCAAGGGTTGGCATCAACAAGTCCAGATGCGAGGACCAGTCATTGACGAACTGTATCTTGTAGCCCTGCTCGGGCGCCGCCCGCAGCATCGCCGTTTCGACGAGGTTGGTATATAGACCGCGATAGGGCAGAGCCTCATCCGTAAACGGCGCGTAGTTGCCGCCGGTGATCAGCAGCAGTTGGCGATCTCGGATTGCCGGGCGGTCGCTTGTATCCGCGTTGCGGATCAACGCGGCGCCTTCGGCGCGGGCTGCTTCAATTTCTTCACGGGCCGCTGCCTTCGCCGCGATTACGGCGTCTTCGCTCGCCTTTTGGGCCTCAGCCTTTGCTTCGGCGACCCGCGCCTCGGCGTCAGCAATGGCTTTTGCGGCCCGCTTTTCTGCGGCAGCAACCAGTTCAGCGGCCATCTCGGCGGCCATGGCTTCGGCTTCGGTTTGCGGAACTTCAGGCGCGCGCCCGATATCTTCCAGGCAGGGCAGGGTCAGCACGTCGCCCACGCGAATGACGTTCGGGTTATTGCCGATTACATCGCGGTTGGCCTCAAAGATGATGCGGAAATCCTCGGTCGAATACACTTCGATCGTCAATTCCCGCAGGCTATCGCCGCGCTGGATTTCGTAAGTCGAGCAGGCCTCTTGCGCCGAGGCGGCTCCGGCCACGGCAGCGAGTGCCAGGCTGGATATGAAAAGATGGGGTTTCATGGGTCCTGTAGCCTTGCCTTGGTTAGTTTCTTGTCAGTTTCACGACACCGATCGAGGCATTGTCCTGATCCGGGTCGCCCTTGGCGTGAAGCGCCAGCAACAAAGCATCGGCGATGTCCTGTGCCCACGCATGCGCGTTATGTTTCACGATGGCTTGAATTTCTGCATCGCTGAGATATTGCAAACCGTCACTGCCCAGGATCAGCACATCCGACGCCGTCAGGCTGAGCGGTGCCTCAGGGCAGTCCACCTTCGGAATTGCGGCACCCATAATCACCGATGTCAGCTGGTTACGATCCGGATGAACCCGCGCCTCGGCATCGGTCAAAGTGCCGTTGGCCACCTGTGCGTCTATGACCGGAGCCATCGAATGATCTTCGTTGATCTGATGCAGAACTCCATCGCGGAATAAGTACAAAGGGCTGTCACCGATCGAGATCCAGTACACGCGCTGTCCCAGCAGCAGCACCCCCAACAGGGTTGACCCCATTTTGAGATTGCCGCCCATTTCGTCGCAATGCGCAGCGATAGAGGCATTGGCTTGCATTGCCGCGAGGGGCAGGGCGTCGGCGGCAGATCTTTCGGACGGTGCTGCGCCCGCAAGCTCGGCATCCAATGCATCGCGCCAGGCACCAATCACGAGGTCCGATGCCACGTCACCAGCAGCGTGCCCACCCATACCGTCCGCGACAACCACATATCCGGCATTGGCTGTATCGAACATGCGCGTGGCAACCGCGTCTTCCTGTGATCCGCGCTGACCCTGGTCAAGGATCAGGGCAATGTCATATGCCGGTTGGGCCAGCATTTAGCTATTATCCCGCCAGTCAAAATCGTCATCACAGAAAGCGGCAAAGCGGATCGAAGTTTCGCTGATCCGGATCAGGTCGCCGCTGGACAACGCCACGGTGCTCAGCACAGGCTTGCCATTCAGACGAACAAGGTTGGCCTTGCCTCCGTGACCGAGGTAGCATTTCCGATCTTCGGGGTCATAGGCGATCACGGCGTGGTTGCTGCGCGAAATGCCAGTATCGCCAAAGTCCAGTTGAATGGCCTGATCATCATTGCGGCCAATCTGCATCAGACCCTCGGTCAGGGTGGTGCACGAACCACGACCCGGTCCGGCGGTCACAACCAGCCAACCAACGGGGAATGTTTCTTTTGCGGTTGTTGTCTTGACGACCGGGTCCGAGCTTTCGATCAGATCCTGAACATGCGTGTCGGCGCGCTCAAACCCAAGGAAGGTTGTCTTGACCCGACCGCGACGGTCAGCCGCCACAGGAACGGTGGCGGTTTGCGCGGACTCGGGCCTTGCTTCCGTTTCCGGCGCTGCCTCTTGGTCGGGCGCGGTCTCAACATGAGGACCGCCCAAGATGGGCTCAACTATTTCAGCCTGGGCGGGGTTAACAGTTTCAACGACGACCTCAACAACGGACTCGTCCTGAGTATCGGTTTGCTCGGAGTCTTCGTCGGTGGCGATGTGTAAAGTGACAACCGGCTCTTCTGACCCGTGCTGCGCCTCAGCCGACTCGAATATATTTTCTTGTGCATCATCGGGCGCTTCGGTTTCGACTTCGGCAATCTCGTCCTGGTCCTCTGAAAACGCGGACATCTCCTTTTCTGGGATCAGCTCTTCGTTATCGTCGTGGGGTTCCGCAGACGCGTTGCCGCCCGCCAGAGCGTTGCGCAGCGCGTTGAAATCCGCAATCGGTTGGGGTTTTTCGGCCTCGGGCTCGACTGCGTCTTCCACGTCGGTTTCAGGTTGGGCTTCTTTGACCTTGCCGGCACCTTCGAGAAGCCGGCTGAGGGGGCTTTTGTATTTAAACATGGTGTCGACACCTTTTTACTGTTTCGGCACAGGCATTTGGTCCTGCGGGGCTACTACTTGCCGCTGCGCGCATTGGCGCAAAGGCACGGATAATTTGGAAATCAGATCAAACTCATCTGCCGGTCCGGACCGAACCGTGAAGAGTGGCGGATTTCCAGGCGCCACCCTCAGAACTCACTGTGCAGCAGGTCACTTTCGAACTGGTCAAACTATTCCTGCTTTAGCTGCATGACTGCGTCCGTTTCCGTGCCGTTGCGCAATACGGTCAGACGTGCGTGGGATTGGCCTTCGGCGACCAGGGTTTGAAGCACGGCATCGATGCTCTCCGGCCCATCCATCGCGACCGAGGTCTGAGCCTCGGACACCAGAATGTCGCCTTGTTGAAGATTACCTTCGGCTTCGGGCGGAACAGTCGTGACAACTGTCTTCCATCCTTCGCCCCCCGTGTTTCGCACAGTGAAACCGAAACCGTTTTCCAAGCCGACCATCCGGAAGGCGGGCAGCGCCAACAGTCCGTTTTGCGCTCTTGTCTGACCCAGCGACCTATAGCGTGCGGTCACGCGGATATAGCCATCGGGATCTATTGACAGATCGTCCAGCGCCTGCGCGGCGAAACTTGCATCCTCGCCGAAGGGTTCGCCGTTCAACGTATAAATCGAAGCACCGCGTTCCACCCAGTCTCCGATGACTGACATATCCCGCGAAGGATCAACGCCGGTCACGGCGATAACGGTGCCTGTGGTTGCGCGACGCCGCGAGATCTGGAATGGAATTTCAACATCCCAGTGCGAGAAAGCCACCTGCACCTCCGCCGGTGTCCCCGACGTAGGCGGGACATCGGCGGCGGGAGTGGGTTCGGCTGCCGGGGCTTGGGCCACTTCTGGTTCAGCCGAGGGGGCCTGTGTCTGCTCGACAGGGGCCTGAATGGGTTCAACGGTTGTGGGTTCCGGGTCTACCTGTTCCGGAGCGATTTCGGCTTCGGTCACCAGCTCAACTGGGGCTGGTGGCTCGATTGTTTCAGGAACGTCGGCAGGTGCTGTCAGGTCGACGGTGTCATTTTCCGGCTCAATCACCTTTTCACCAGACATCAAAAAGTGCCCGGCCGCGGCCAGACCAGCGACGACGATCACAATGCCTGCAATCAACCGTCCGCCGCCTTCTGACCTACTTTTGACAATGGTATCCACTGTTGCTGGCGCTTCTTCCTTCGGTGTGTACTTGGCGAGATCGTCGTCGTCTTTGTCTTCGTTTCCAAGGGTCAGGTCCGCGTTGCCAGCCAACAGCGCTGTCACGACCGCTTCGGCATTTTCACTCTCAGCTTTGATACGGGCCTTTTCGGCGGCCTCATCCTTGCGATCCATCGCCACAATGACCGAGACGGGGCGGTAATCGAACGTATCAAACATGACACCCGGCCCACGGAACATCCGCAGCCAATCCAGGGCGCTTTGCAGGCGGTCGGTGACGTGAACCTCCATCGCCTTGTCGATCGCCTCAAGGAAACCGTCAGGATAGCCCTTGAACCGCCCGGCGAGCGGCTCATAGGGGTCTTTCTGACTATTGTTGAAGGCGTTCAGACGGGTCTGCCCGTCAATCGGACGCTCGCCGCTGATGGCGTGGTATAGCGTGGCAGCAAGAACATAGAGATCACTGCTTGGCCCTTGTTCAGCACCACGGACATAGAATTCATGTGGGGAATAACCGTCCTTGATCACCCGTAGTGTCAGCAGCGCCGCCGATTGGTTCGCAGCCTGTTCCCGCGCGGCCCCAAAGTCGATCAGAACGGGATCACCGTTTTCGTTGATCAGAATGTTATCGGGTGATATATCGCGGTGAAGCATGCCGCTTTGATGGATGAATGACACTGCGGACAGCATCTTTTCGGTCATCTGAACGATGAAGTCAGGGCCAGTGTCTGTGTCCGGATCTTCAACGTAGTCCAGCAGGTCGCACCCCTTGACAAGATCCATCGCAATATAGGCGGTGTTGTTGTCTTCGAAGACCTGATGCACGTTGACGATATTGGGATGCACCAGACGCGCGTGGTTGCGTGCCTCTTGAATAAACAGGTCGATGATCGAGCGCAGATCGTCTTTGTATCCAGGGTCCGAGGGCTCGACCAAATCGCCATCGCGATGACACATTGCGCCTGGAAAACATTCCTTGATCACCACGTCGCGCTCTAGGCTGTCACGCGCAAGATAGGTAATGCCGAACCCGCCATTGCTGAGGAAACGCAGGACTTCATACTGCCCGCGCAACAGCTTGGCGCCGGGTTGGAGTCCTTCAATTTTAGGTTCGTCGTGCGATGCACCGACAGCCTGGTTGTGGCTCATTTCTTTCCGCCCGTTCTTTTCGTTTTGCGGTCAACTCAACTGGGAAAAACTGATCCCGTACTCACAACCAAACACAACCGCAGGACACTAAGGACGGTTAGACGTTTCAAATTTGACTTTATTGGGGCCGCCAAATGGCTTCACTATGGATCATTTCGGACGGTATACAGCATGTTGTATGTGCGGCTGCAATTGTCACAACATGCTGGAAAAGAGGCTGCACAAAATGCAGGCCAGTTGGTGGTTTGTCTCCACCTGCGCAACGGACGCGTTGCTCTTGGCATCTGATTCCCATTGCTTCGAATCGGTGCATCCCGGATCAATTTTTGCGTGAAGTCGTCAGGTGCCGGTTTTTGGCTCGACCGAGTCTATCCGACTGCCCGCCCATGCAAGGTTATCGCTGAGCTGGGCCAGAATGCTGACTGCGTCATTCAAAGGCGCATCACCGCTTTCAAATTGCAGCAGAAGCAATAAGTCGGTGGCCTTTTCAAACTCACCCGGAATCCACTCGGCCGAGGGGTCAATTTCGCCCCCCTGTGCCAGGCGCTCGGCGAAATCCTCGACGATTTCCTGGCACGAATGCAAGAACGCCGCAGGTTCGATATCAGATGACTCGCGCAAATCCTCATAGATGCTGGCAATCGCGGCCAGCCAATCTTCGAGGATCGGGTTTTCGAGCGGTGGCAAAGCGGCTTCCAGCGTGGCGTGCATCGAAGCGGCATCGGGCTTTTCCGGCTCATTCTCGGGCCTGTTCAGCGTTTCCAGATAGGGTAGGAAATCC
Organism: Ruegeria sp. YTSA135; assembly: GCF_059610165.1. Lineage (NCBI taxonomy): Bacteria > Pseudomonadati > Pseudomonadota > Alphaproteobacteria > Rhodobacterales > Roseobacteraceae > Ruegeria > Ruegeria sp. YTSA135. Next base: position 122,263 of record NZ_JBXWNC010000014.1, read on the forward strand.
TGTTTCAGATCAGCCCTTGCAGCCTCAAGATCGGCAAGGCGACGGTCCGAGGCAATTTGCAGAACCTGTTCCGCCAGGGTTTGACCGCCGCAATCCTCCCAGAGGTCGAAATCGGGCTCGGGCTCTTGTGCCATGGCGCGCACGGCGACCGGGGTGCCAATCGGCACAACAGCGCGGAACAGATCGCCTTTTTCCTTGTTAAGCCGCGACACCACCCGATCCAAGGCCTCATTTACGTGCGGCAGGTCGGTGTGGGTGACAGCCAGCAAGCTATTGCTGCGCAAGGCTTGCGGGACCTGCGACCACAGATGGCGTTCCGTTTCGCGCCAGGCGTTTGTTCCGTTGGTACACCAGATTGCGCAGTCTACAAACTTCAGCAGATCGAGTGTTGCCCTATACGTGTCGTCCAATGCGCCGGTACCGGGCAGGTCAAACAAGGAGATTTCCTGCAGGGCAGGCGTGTTCAATCCAACCGAAATGAAGTCAGGGTCATCCGCAGCAGCTTTTTCCAGCGCAATCCCGGAGTAAACCTTGGGTTCTCGGTCCCACCACCCAACCGTGGTTTCCGGCATTTCGGAATAAGCCACGATCACAAGAGGCAGTTTCAAGTGCTGAGGTCCGGTGGGCAGAATATCGGCCCCGGCCAGCATATTGGCAAGGCTGGACTTGCCCGCACCGAATTCGCCAGCGAAACCGATATTGACGGCGTTGGACAGCCGTTCGGCATGTGCTAACGCGCGGTCGCGCATTCCGGTCAACTCTGCGTCAGCAGACAGGTTTTCGGTCGCGTTCAGAAAGCGTTCAAGTTGCGCTACTTCCTGTTCGGTTCCGGGAAATTCAATCATTCAGCAGCCTCTGCCAGTATTTTGTCTACGTCATCTGCACCGTAAATGGTGCCCAACTCTTCCAAAATGCGTTGCGCGTGGTCACATGCCGCCTGCACTTCGGCCCGTTCGGTTGCTTCGCCGCTACCTGTCCGGTGTTCAAGATGTCCGGCCAACAATGCCAGGTAGTGATCCAGAACCGTGTTCAGCCGCTCTAGCAAATCGCTGCGGGCGGTATCCACCAGATCGTCGCCAATCATCTCGAATTCCTGCACAATCATACGTTCGGCCCGGGCCACGACGCTTTTGCGCGAAATCAGTCGTGAAAGCCAGCTGACCCTAAGTTCAACCGTTATGCCCCGCGTCAAGGCCTTGGTATCCGGGCGGAACCATCGAACGGCGCTTGTGTTCATGCGGTTGTCGGATGAATCTTGCCAACCCGGCAACGAACGCAGGGCCGCATTGCTTTGCATGTCGATCGAGTACAGCTCGCTCAGCATGCGCTGCCGGACCACTTGTGTGGCGCCCTGAACCAATTCGCGCATGCGGTCGCGCAGCGGGGTAAAGTTCAGCTCGGTCTCGCCACCGCTCGCCAACAGTGGTGAATCACCATTCGGCCCACGCACCACGGCTGCGACCGCTTCGGCCACGGTATCGTCCATGACACCGCGCAGGTTGGCGAGGACATCATCCATATCGTTTACGATCTCGGTCGTCTTCTGGCCAACAAGCTTGCGCAGGTCTGCGAGCGTCTTGTGGTTTTCGTCGCCGGTTTCGGCTTTCGAACCGCTTTCTTCTTCGATGGCGCGGATGTGGGCCTTGCTGCGCTCAACCTCACCTTGGGCAAAGCTGTTGAGATGCTGCCACGCCATCCGCAACTGCTCATTCCGTGGACCCTCGGTCAGGGCGCTGGTCACGTGGCGGCGCAGGTCAGGCAAACCCGAGGCAACCATTGCAGCAAATCGCAATACGCCTTCACGGCTGATCGGGCCGGACCCTTGTTTGATCTCTGCCACGCCATCCAGATACTGCTTCATCTGGTCCGGATGCGCGCGCAGCCACGCCAGAACCTCATCATGGTTGATACCTGTCTCATCACCGGTCAAGGCATAGTGCGCCCATTGCGCGCTACCCATCAACACGTCAATGTCCGAGTTGCCAAGTGCTTTTTCGAGACCGTCCACAACATCGGCCCGAACTTTGGTGGCATCATCCGCACCGCCGCCCAGCTCATCAACGCGGTTGATGAAGACGACGATCTGACCCAATTCCAGTGCCTGCATCAGGCGGAACAGTTTCAGGTCGGCGCGCGAAAGGGCCTGATGCGCAGACAGTACCACGACGAAAAAGTCGGATTCCTTGAGGTATTGGCGCGAGATCTCCTCACGGATCAACAGCGGGTCGTTAACACCGGGTGTGTCCGTCACGGTCAAGGGGTAGGGGAAGTGGCCGATGTCGAAATAAACCTCGGCCTTGCGGGTGATGTCGCTGTACAGTCCCCGGTCCGACCCCGGATCATACGCACCCTCATCGGTTGGATCGTCGCCTGCGCAGACATAACGGGCCAGATCGTCCGAGGTCAGGTTGTCCAGGTCATGATGCTGGCCGAGCAGGTGTTTGTAGCTTTCCCCCAGACGCAGCTTGGCGCGGGTCTTCATTGCCTCGACCTGCTCTTCGATCATTTCGCGCTTATAGCTGTCCTCGTCATCGGGGAACATGTTGCGCAACTCTTCGCCTTCGGCGATCAGCGCCTGCCATTGGCGGTTGTCGAAGAAATGAAATTCAGCCCCCGAGGTGCGGCCAGACGGGTGCCCGAAATGCATGTCGGTGATAACCGTTGTCCAAGGGTTCACATCCGAAGGGAGAAATTCTGCTTGCCCGGTAAAACCGTTGATCAGGCGCGACTTTCCAGCCTTGATCTGTCCGACAAAGGCGATTGAGGGTTTGAGGTTCTTCAAGTCGTTGATAATACGCGAAATGAATTGCCGGGTCTCCTCGTTTGAGATCCCGTTCATATCCTTGGCAATACGGATCAACTCGCGACGATTGGTTTCACTCATAAACTTTACCCTGGCAACATATACAAGCGCGCCAAACGCGCCGAAAAACTGATTGTATCGGACGCAATCATCCGTCCGGCCTTTTTAAAGCTGCCCACAGATTGACGACCGCGCCCAACTTGCGTGCCTCGTGAACGGCCAGAGCCACATTTGTGCCATCGTTCAAAACGGCCAACCCGGTGCCTTTGCCGCCAGACGGCCGCATGACAATAAGTTGCGGATGGTCCATTGTGGTGGCCGCGTCGTCATCCCATCTCGCAAGATCGCGGGCGAAACTGGCCAGCAAATCGGGTTTGGGGTGCAGGGGCTTTCCGTCTTTGCAGGCACCATCCGCAAGCAGCGCGGCGCCATCCGCGATCAGTACCCGCCCTTGGGCAAACCGTTCTGCGCCATCAAAAAAACGCTGTGCCAAAGTATCTGTGCTGTCAGCCTCTGGCGTTTCTTCTGTGGGCTTCAAACTTTCAGGACTGGCGTCAACGATGGATATGACCGGCTCTACCTGCTGCTCCATATCCGCGCAGGAGGCTTCGATCTCGCTGAAGGTGATACCAACGTCATCCGCTTCAAGCGCGGTATCAGGTTGAAGAGAAATCAATTGGAGCGGAGCAGGGGCACAAGCGATATCAGTCACCAGTTGCGCCAGCTTGACCGCAAGGTCCTGGCGCAGTTCCGTTTCGAAATCCGGGGCTACACCGGACGGGACCCGGAACACGTCAGTGACCCGAGAGCTGTTCACTTCGATGGCAAGGCAATCGCCATTGGCCGCGGTAAATTCCAATCGGCGGGGCAGGATTGTACCGCGAATGGCGTGCAGCACTTTTTCGCGCCGAGCCGTAGCGGTATCACCGGGCACGGTAACCGCCGGATTCAGGCGGGCAACAGACGAGCGCCCGATTTCATCGAGCATCTCCAGTATGTCCGTATCCATCATGCCCTGACCCCCCTCTGGTCCGGTCTAGACTGCGGCCGCGACTGGCCCCAGGCTGAGATGCGATTTGGTCAGCGCCAACCCGACGTTGGCACTGTTGCGACAGATGTAGCAGACCACGTGATCAGGATATTCCCGAGTCCGCAGAAAGATGTTTAGCCGATCCTTCGAAAACACCGCGATTTCCCCAAATCCCGGGTTGCCCGATTCCTCTGCTCCGGCCGAGCGAAGCAGTTCCTCGAACGCTTTGATTCCCCGGCCCTGAAACAGGTTAGCCACGGCAAGGGCCAGACTGTCCAGAACCTCAGCGCTGTCAGAGTCTAAGGTGTTGATCCCCAGCAACATTCCCGTTTCCATGTCGACATACCCGGCTGCAATGCAGTCGGGTATGGTTTTCATCGCGGAGCGGAGTGCGGTTTCAATTGTCATTGCTTGCTACCCGTGTCTCCTTTTACAGCGCATGGCGTTCCGCCCCACCGTTTTTTGACGCACTCGAAACAGGATGCACCGGTTCTTTGGTTCGACGGGCGTAGTGTTCGGCTGCGATCTGGTCGAATTCTTCGAGGAAATCGTTGAAAACCTTTTTTATCCCTTCAGCGTCATCCGGCAAGTCGTCGTCAGCGGAGATTTCGCGCCACATGGACGCGGCACTGAGTGCAGTTTCGCTTGTGACACTCAGCACGTCTTTGAGCGTCTTGCGGCTTTCGTCTGGCGCATCGGAGTCGTCGGCAGTTGTCACGTTGGCCAGAGGAACAACCTGCATGTCGACAAGGCTGTTAGATTCAGGCTCGGGCTCATACTCGTCCTCAGCGCCTTTCGACTGCTCGGCCAACAAGGCGGTGATGGACGACACCGAAAGCTCGGCGCGCTTTTCGTTGGGTCCCGACGCATCAACCGCACCAGACACGTCAGCGGTTTCCTCTTCGGACGAACCCATGATTGGATCGGACGTGCTTGACGCAGAGTCTTCCGCTTGTACGTCGGACAACAGGTCGGTGCTGTCGTCCACTTCCAGCTCATCGTCATCTGACAGATCCACCGGGCCTTCGTCTTTGGGTGAGTCTATGTGATCGGCAAGGCTAAGGCCGTTGCTCGGCGTGTCCCGGAAAAACGCGCGCAGCTCGTCTTCCTCGCTGGCCTCAACCGGTTGGGATGCCTGTGTTTCGGCAGCCATTTCGGCACGCAAACGCTCCGCCTTGGCCGCGTCGATGCGCTCGTCGCGGTCGGAGTCTTCATTTCGGCGCTCAACACGGGTCGGACGGACGGGGAAGCTGGTGACAACTTCGTCTGCAAGTGCCGCCCCAGGGTCTGGAACCGGGTTCACCAGCTTCAATGGGGCCGTATCGTCACCCTGTTCTGAATTCCGCTTCGGGCGGGTCGGTTGAATGCGGGGTTCGTCAGACAAGCTGTTGTCGATCTGATACCGCGCAAGCATATCGGCTCGGTGGTCCATGATCTGTTCGGTGATTTCAAGAAAGCTGTCGACCATTTTGCCGCCACCGCTGCGTGCCCAAAGCTCGGCATCGCCGCTTTTGTCCCGCGCAACGATGGCGTCGCGGGCCGAGAAAAGGATTGACCGATTGAACAGATGCCCCGCCTCACGATTCACACGGCGCAGCACTTTCTGGCGGTCTTTCGCCCCAAGCGCGTCAGCCCGGGTGACCAGCAAAAGCGAGTTGTGCTGCAATCGTTCGGGTAGCGATACCCACGTCGCCCGCTCGGTTTCCCGCCAGGCCTGGGTCGCGTGCGTACACCACAGCACGCCATTGGCTTGTCCAACCGCGCGGCGCCAAACATCGCTTGAAATCTTCGGGTCCGAGATACCGGGGGTGTCGATTAAGTCGACCGCTTCAAGAATATCAGATTCAAAAAAAATGCGCACGAATTGGGCGTCATTCACTCCCACGGCGTGCAATTGATCGACGGTGATGTCCTCTTGCGTGCCGTCATCGCGCTGAAGGTAAGCCGACTGTTTGCCCCAACTGAACCAGACGGGTGGCAACTGTGTGGCAGTGACTTGGGTCGGCAATGCGTGAGAGCGCAGCAAGAAATTCATCAGTGTGGATTTGCCGGCGCTGAATTCCCCCATCAGTGCGAAAATCGGTTTGCGCCGGGACCACTGCTCGATGCGTTCCCATGCCTTAGGAGATACGAAGCGGGTTTGTGTGTCTTTTGCCATGTCGCTACTTATGCTGCCTCGTTACTAAGATCTTTCAGGATATCGCCCAAGATATCGTCGCGTGACTTCTTGGGCGTCATGCCCGCCATCAGGGCGGCCTGGTTTGGGTCCTGCTCGGCCGAGGCCGAAATGCTCAGCAGGGTCTCGCTCTGCTCGCGCAGGAAATCGGTTAGACCTGCGCGAACGTTTTCCAGAACAGCCGCAATCTGGTTTTCTTCAAGGTCCTTGGTGATCGAGTTCGCCTCGGACGCTATCAGACGCGTGTAGTCTGCGGCATATGCCTCGAACCCTTTGCGACGTTGCCACCAACGACGCCACCATGTGCTTTGCAAATCCAGTGCGATCGTGCGCCCGATGCCCAGTGGCGGCGGGACGCGGGGCACGATAGGCGCTTCGATGCTGAATTCACCCAGATGGTTTCCCAGCAGCTTTTGATACAGTGCCTCGACATCATTTGCAGCCGCGCTGTAAAGTATGCCGGCCTCTTTGCGCATTGAGCGCGCGAAACTGAAGTAAGCCGCCTTTTGCAGCGTGCGCAGGCCTGCGGGGTCGTACTGCCAGGTACCTTGTTCACCTTTCTTCTCAAGATGTGCGATCAACGAATCGGTGGCGCGTTTTACAAAATTGGTTTCGGCTGATTTGAGACGTTGCAGCACCTTGTCCCGCAATGAGGCCGTCAGTTCAGCCACCTTCTTTTCATATTCCTCGGTCACCTTGGCGACCGCCTCTTCGGGCGCGACCCCGTCCATCTCACGCACAACGCCTTGCCCCTTGGACAGCGTCTTGGCCACTGCTGTCGCGCGAATTTGGCTGGCGATGTTGCGGGCGCGATGACGCACACGGTCCAGTAGGCGGGTGCCAGCCCCTTCGGCGATCCGCTCATTCATTGCGAGCAACAGATCAGGAAGGCCGGACAGCGCCCAGATCTTGTCAAGCGAGGGGGCCTGATCACCGAATCCGGCCGCCAGATAGAAGGTGTTGAGCGCCTGACGTGACTCTTCTGTCAGAATATCGGGATTTCCGGTCAGGGCAGCCTCGGCCCAAAGCGCGCTGCCGAAAACGACGCTTGTGTTTGTGTCGATGTTATTCTGTTTCAGCGTGTCCCTTATCCGGTCACGAATCTCGGGCACTTGATTGACCGGATCGGACAATTCGTCGATGCGGTTCACGAACAGGATAATCTGCCGGTTTTCGAACTGCGCGATGATCCGCATCAGCGCCATGTCCATGGTTGTCAAAGCCTGGCTTGCGGCCAAGATGACAACACAAACTTCCGAGCCGCGAAGGCTGCGCAGGGTAATCTGTTCCCGCACCATGAAGGTATCGTTGACGCCGGGCGTATCACACAGTTTTAGCGAGATTGGGTATTGCGGAATGTCCATGAACAGTTCCGCCGACTTGGTCACATCGGCAAAGCGCCCGGTCTTTGGATTGATGTCCGGGTCGTCCTCGTCGCCCAGGCAGACATAGCGCTGAATCAACTCTTCGTCGAAATACTCATACTGGTGGCTCTGCCCCAGAATCAGGTCGAAATGCTGGCCAAGACGGGCTTCGGACTTGGCTTTCATTTCACTGATTTGACGCCGGATATCATCCATTTCGTCATCAGCACCGGCACGGTTGGCCAGCTCACCAAGACGACCGCCGCCGACCATCAGATTGTCCCACTCTTCCTGCTCAAAAAAGGTGAACTTGGCCTTTTTGTCACCTTCGGTGCGCGTGTTGATGTTTAACGTGGTCACCACCGAGGTCCACGGGTTCACGTCCGATGGCAGTAGAGCAGGGCGCCCCGCCAGAATGTTCACGATCGAGGATTTACCGGCCTTGACCTGCCCAACCAGCGTCACGCTAGCTGTGAAGTTCTCCATCCGAGTCTTGAGTGTCGCCAACCGCGCCGATGACCGGGCATCTGCCACTTCGGTCAACTGGTCGATCTGGGTCGCAAGTGATGCCATGGCCGCGGTCATCGGCGACAGCGCCTCGTTTCCTACGGACAGAAGGTGGTCGTTTCGGGCCATGATCAACCTCCGGTCCCAGTAGCGGCGATATGATGATGTTCCTGACCGTCAGAAGAACTGGTCATTATGTCGATCCGTGCAATCAGGTTCAGCGCATTTCCAAGGATCGCGGCCTCATCACCGGGTGAGATGGACTCATAGGCCTTAGAATCAGCCAGTACTTCGATTGAGCGGAACGTTTCACTATTTTCCAACAGGGCCAGACGACGTCCTGTAGGAAACCCTTTTGATTTGGTCTCGGGCAGCGGCATGCGGGAATTGGCTAAAAGATAGTGCCCCCCCGAGTGCGTTCTCAGCGATAGGCCAAAGCCAGTGTTCGGGTGGTCCCGATTGAGGGACTTCAGTTCACCAAGAAAACTTTCGCGGGCAAGACCAACGGCGTCTTGCTCAGCAGCAGCAGAGTTTATCATATTGGTCACGGCTAAGACCCTTGTATTCGAGTTGAGCAAAAAATCTAAACTAGGCCCAGGGGCAAAAAAGACTCGTTAACACCCACTCTCCATCATTGTTGGCAAGGCGGTGTTATTTTGGCGCGAATAAGATTTTTTGGCGTTTGAAATGTGGCGCAAATAAGATCAAGCCTTCAGGCCGAACCTCAACCCGTGGTCGAGTGGGCGGATTTTGGGTTACACAAGTCGTACAGCTTCATCGGTGCGGCGACAGGCGGCAAAATCCTTCTCAGTTGGGGCAAAGAACTCTTGAAATCTTTGGTTTTCAATTGCGTAACTGCACCCCCTCAAAGCCTGACCAGGGCAACGAAGCCTAGATTTGCGGATCCCAGATTGTGTTGGCGGCATCCACTGTGATCAGTATGCAGCCCCTATCGCTCAGCTTAAACACGTTAAAGTTTAGGTTATCTTTCACTTAATGTGCACGATAACGAAACAATTAAACACAAGGCAATTTTCCGAGTTCAACGGGCCATAGTGATCGTAAAAGGCTTTAAGTTTTATTTATTAATAAATAAAACTATATGAAAATTAGTGATTATCTTTCACCGACACAAACAACCTTCTCGACCATGAAGCAGCTGCAGCGTAGGCAGATCTCTGGATTGTTTCAACATCACGCCCAATAATCTTTGATATCAGGCAATTTCCCTCTCGCACTTGATCGCAGGCTTTGTTATTGACCGCATCAATCCGGCACTCAGAGTCGGTACTGCGGGTGTGGCGAAATTGGTAGACGCACCAGATTTAGGTTCTGGCGCCGCAAGGCGTGGGGGTTCAAGTCCCTCCACCCGCACCACAATATCCCTTTAAAACAAAAGAAAAGCCTTGCAAACAAGGGCATATGTCCGTTTGAAGGTTACAACCTTGGTCACAAAAGGGCGCTCTCACGGCAGGCAAGGTTATGCACTTGCTCAACCACAAAGGGTGGTAGCATGCCCGGCTGGTAGTCCCGAAATACTTTCGCGGAGTCATCGGTAAGACTGAGGCGCGCACCCCTCTGGGCGGTGACTATCGCCAAGCGCTCAAGTTGCTACACGGAGCGGTAGCTCAGCTTCAACTTCAGATCGCCTCAGCTGAGCAGGAAACCAATAAGGGGCAACCAATGGCAGCCGTGGCGTGCTATCTTCTGACACCGGGTCAGATCGTACATAGCCACTACTACCAGCGCGTCGCCTTTGATGACGAGCTACGCAACGACCCCCGCCATGCGGCGGTCGGCATTGATGATCTGCAGGTTAATCGTATACGTGCGGCCATAACTGGGAATACCAATGACGCTGTGCTGGATGAGTTGATCGGCACACAGCTAGAACGCTTCCGGACTGCTGGCAATCTGGATGCGGCACCCGGTAGCGCCGAATGGCGCGACATTGCCCATGCCTTGTGTCATGCAGGGCGGGATGCTCTTGCGCGCGCCGCTGAGCGCAATGAAGGCGACTTTTCCGGCACGCCCACTTCACCAACATTATTAATGCTCAGCCGCCTGAGAACGTTGAGCGTGTGAGCCTCAAACAGATTTGGGCAGACTATATCGAAAGCCGCTTCCAGGCCGGGTTCATGCGGGACAATGGAAAGCGGTTGCGCCGGTTGAGGAAAGGCTGCGTAAGTTTCTGCGACACGACAATGCCCGGCGCGTAACCAAGAAAGACATAATCGGTTGGCGGGGCCATCTGAGAAAAGAACTGTCAGCAAAAACAGTGAACGATATCTATCTGTCCGGGGTCGGGTCGGTATTGTCATGGGCTGTTTAAAACGACCGCTTACCCGAGAATGTCGCAGCCAACGTCAAACAGCCGAAGCCCAGGAAGATCTATGCTCGCGAACGCGGCTACACTGACGCAGAGGCTTGCAAGGTGTTAAGGGCATCGCGCAAGTATCAGCCAGCGGCTGATGAGTTTGGGTGTGTCCGTGAAACAGAAAAGGTGGCCAACCTAGAGCGATGGGTTCCTATCATCGGTGCTTTCACAAGGGCGTGTGTTTCCGAAATCACTCAGCTTCGAAAAGAAGATGTGCGCAAAGTCGACGAGCAGTGGGTAGTGCGGATCACACCTGACGCAGGGACGGTTAAGGCCGGAGGTTTCCGCGACGCGCCCTTTCATGCTCAAATCACCGATGAAGGGTTTGCAGGCTTTGTGAAGAGAGCCCCTGACGGCCCACTGTTTCATAACACTGACTAGCCAGAGAAACACAAGAGGGCCGCTGAAATTGCGTCGAAAAAGCTGTCGGATTGGCTGCGCGAAAGCGAACTAACGCCGAAAGGGTTAGAGCCAAATCACACTTGGCGTCACCGCTCAAAAAACAGTGCCGCGAACTCGGCATCTCTGATCGGGTGGTCGAAGCCATTCAGGGTCACGCCGGGAAAACGGCTGGTGACGACTACGGCGACGTGACCCTAAAAACCAAGACCAACGAAATCAACAAGTTGCCTCACTACGAGTACATAAACGTCAAGGACGAAGACAATGTTGCTTAAGCTCTGGACCCGTTGATTTGGTTTTATTTGGCGCGCCGGGCTGTTTTAAGCTTCTGAACTTATGGAGGCGTGATGAGCAATTTGTTTTGGTTGGCCGACGAGCGGATG
>NZ_JBXWNC010000015.1:0-125820 GCF_059610165.1 Ruegeria sp. YTSA135
AGGCTTTTTGCATCCCGCCATTGCCGCTCAAAACACTACGCAAGCATCAGGGCGGAAAATCACTGTAGCGGAATTGCTAAAGGTAAAGCTTGCCCAAGCGCACGAAACACGCCGCAACCAGCCAGGATTTGCTATTGCCGAACGTGAGGTGCTCGTACCCCCTCGTCCGCTGGTAACTCTAAACTGATATAAGTTATTAGAAAATTAGGGCGGTCATATCATCAAAGCCCCCGTGAAAGGCAGAAATTCATATCAACGTGACACCTGTCTAAGAAGAGGACAGTGGGTATCGCTATGATGCTGGGTGAACGGGTAAATGCTATTATGACCCTCGACAGAGATTTTCGGAGACCGTGGACTGTTTTGTAACGGAGGTTCTGGTTTTGAGTTTAGGCGGCAGCGGTTTGGCGCTGTAAGCGGCGTTTCTGGATTGTCTGTTTCTTGATCTCCCTTCTCATCTTCAAGATATTCGCGCTCCGACCGTGATAGACATCGGCGGGTGTCAGGTTTTTGATGCTCTCGTGGTATTGGTTGTTGTTGTAGTGATTGTCGATTGCACCGATCTGACATTCGAGATCGCCCGGCAGGAATTAGTTTTCCAGGAGAACCCGGTTCTTCATCGCCTGATGCCAGCGCTCAATCTTGACCTGTGTCTGCGGGTGTGTGGTGCGCCTTCAACGTGGTTCATACCTTTGTCGTCGAGATATTTGGCCAGATCGGCTGCGACGTAAGACGAGCCCTTATCGCTGAGTAGACGGGGCTTCTGAGCAACCGCTGCACAGGTGCAGCCTGACGCCTCCAGTGCCAGAGTGTCGGTGACATCTTCCGCCTTCATCATGGTGCAAAGCTTTTATGCAATGATATTGCGACTGTAATCGTCGAGGATGGTCGACAGGTAGAACCAACCCCAGCCAATGACTTCAAGATAAGTTAAGTCGGTCTGCCACAGTTCGTTCGGGCCGGTAGTCTTGTCGCGAAACTCATCCGCAGCCCGGATCGCAACATGGGCCGGAGCTGTGATGAGGTTATCGGTCTTGAGAAGGCGGTAAGCGGATGACTCGGACACAAGATACCGTTTCTCATCGATGTATTTGACCGCCAACTCGCGGGGCATCAGGCCCTCATGATCCAGCGCAAATTCAACAAAGTCTCTGCGGATGCCATTCTGGTTACGGTTCCACACCGAGTTCGGACGGGGAGAGTGACCAGCAAGCTCGTCGATAACACCGTCAGCCCAATGTGCATACCAATCGTAATAGGTGCTGCCGGGAACGTCGATCATCGCCAGGGTCTGCTTCTCTGGCAGATGACGCCTCGACCGTGCGGATGATCTCAAGCTTCTCCGACGCTGGGTATCTCATTCGTCGTTGGCCCCTATCCCCGAAGGTGCGTTTTGTGAACAGCCTGTTCTCAAGCATCAGTTCGGCGACAGCCTCCTTCAAGGCCAACGCTTCGGATCGTAGTTCCCTGATTTCAGGAGCCGTCGCCCGTCGGGCGGTGCCACCAGCCAGCCGGCTCTTTCCAGCCTCAAGGCATTCCTTCGACCAGGAATAATACAGGCTCTCGGCAATGCCCTCCCGGCGGCAACGTGCAGCGATGCTCGCCTCGCCAGAACAAGCCGCTATGGGTGATAAAAAAATTATTCTACTCCAAGCGCTTGCCGCTTACTGATGGTTTGTCGTGGGTTTTCGGGAAGAAACGGCCAAGCTTATCCATCTGATCGTCGGTCAACGGATACAGGTCACCCTTGCGGTCGCTCCGCGTCGCGCTGCGATGCTGCATGACGGGTCATAGCTGCCTATTCAACCGATCGACGCGTCTCACTCATCGAACTTTTCAACAGGTGCGAAACAAGTCACGATCATCACTGGATCGATCACTCTTCCGCTTGTGACACGGCCCTCTGATAAAGATGCCATGTGGTGTGTCCAAGGATCGGCAGGGTGAAGATCAAGCCAAGGAATGCTGGAACCAGCGACAACAGCATGGTGACCGAGATGATTGCTGCCCAAGTCAGCATCACGCCTGGGTTTTCCGTGACGGTGCGAATGGATGTAATCATAGCCGAAATGAAATCGATGTCCCGGTCAAGAAGCAGAGGCATCGCGATTACAGTCACCGTGAACAGGACAGCCGATAAAAACGCGCCTGAGCAGGTGCCAATTGCAAGAAAGGTCCAACCTTCTGTGGTAAAGAATACGGTGTTCAAAAACCCGCTGAAATCCGAGAAGGATGCATCCTGCAGTATGATCGCCAACCACAGCCGGATCTGGTACATCCACACCCAGAAAACGAACAGGGTGACAAAGGCCATCCAGCCCATTTCGCGCTTGCGTTGATTAATCATGACAGTCAGGATTTCGGACCATCCGAAGTTTTCATTCTTTTGCAATCGACGGGATATTTCATAAAGCCCGGCTGCAGCGAAAGGCGCGACCAGTGGAAAGCCTATTATGGCGGGAATGATCATCCAGATCTTGCCAAGCCATACCAAGCTCCAAACAAACAGGATCCCGAAAATGGCATAGAACAGGCCGAAGAAACCGCTCATGAAGGGACGAGCCAAAAAGTCGGAAAACCCGGCCTTCAGCGACGCGGTGATATCACCCCTAGTCACCTTGTTGACCTTGGGAATAGCCTTTTGTTGTGGCATCGGATTGTCTGGTGGTGTGGAACCTGCGGTCTTGGATGTCATGGCATACTCCTCCCGAGGCAGGGCGCTCTGCTGGTCCGTTTGCGAAAAAGCCCGGCGGTGAAACGGACATCCCTCCTCTGTACGCAAGTTTGCCTCAGCCGAGGCATTTCGGCAACGAGGGAGTATCGCAGCCATGCCCGCAACGCCGAAAGGGAACCCTGATTAGGCTTCGGGCGCTCTACAATCGCAGGAAGCGACGAGGTGAGTAGGGTGCTTTTGCGGATGATGGCTGTTCCGAGGCCGTGGTCATGGCGCGGATAGGTTTCGTGGCGCATAGAAAGACAATGGGATGAAAGCCCGAACTGTCGGTCGAACGCAGCGCAAGCTGCCTGTGAAACGTGGCAAACGACGCAACCGGACCGAGATCATGTTCGGCACGCTCAACGATTGGAGACGCGTCGCAACCCGCTTTGATAGATGTCCAAGGTCTTTCACTCAGCCATCGCACTCGCTGCGACCGTCATCCAGTAGTTATAAGTCACTCGCTTTAAAAGCGAATTCCCCGCCGCTGAGATGGAACCAAGCTGTCCGGGCGCGCCGCAACGCTGTTTCGAGCGATTTCTGCAAAACCCGGATCGTTCACAATCCAGTGGCGCAAAGTCTTTGCGATGGCTTCCCGTGTTTGGCGTGGCCCGTGCAAATAGTGAATCATCATTGCCTGGAAGATTGCGTCTTGGCTTTCAGCGCTTAGGCGGGGCGCGGCCGAGACTGCTGCGCTTACTTTGTTCACGCCGTCCAATCCGTCCCTTTCAATAATTGCGGTTGCATAGGCACCAAGCAATCTATCCTGCGCGTGGGTCAGAGAACGTTCAAACCCTTGAAGCAGAAACTGTCCAGCGGCCTCGGAGTCGCTAAAGCCAAGGGTGAGTATCTTAGCAGGTTTAAGGTATATCTCACGAGGATTGGAAAAGCTGCCCAACAGTGTTTGTGTGTCTGAACTGGTGTCCAGGGTTTGCAGAATACTATACGGAGCCTGGTCAAGCTCGTTCAGGGCCATGTTCCGTATTGAAGGCTCTTTGTGGCTGAGAAGCGATCCGAAGTACTGGTAGCGGCTGACGCGCTGAGTTGACCAAGCCTCAAGATTCGAAAGGATATGCTGGAAAACCTGCCTGTTCGATGCGTCGATATAGGCCAAGCGCGCCCAATTTCCGGCCTCGACGTTTTTTGCGAACAAGACCCTGCCGTCCGAATTGCTGCCAAGTTTTCTGCGTGTCGTACTGTCCACAAGAAACGGTATCTCTGCCTCGGTCAAATCTCCTTTGATCGCCTCGGAGGCTTTGTACTGAAAGGGCATGTCAGGGTCAGTTGTGGCCAGTACCACCACTGCTCCGTCCATCAGAGAGCTAACCACGCTTTCACGTGCCGACACCGCATGAAAACCGCATGGCATCGCCGCCGTGGGCAGGAATGTCAGGGTGCAGGTTAACAGCACGGTTGAAACACAAGATCTTATCATCAGATCGAACCTGAAAGACATGCGAAGTATTCTAACATGCTTTCGTGGCCTAGCGTGATCAATTTGTTCGGCTGCCGGGCACCAGACAAGTGGTGAATGGGCGTGGTCGGTCGCCAGACAGACGTGCATTGACGTTAGTCGCAGTCGCCCCACCGATGCAGTAAGGTCTGTCTGGTTATTCGTTTAGGGCGATGATTGAACTTGTGACTATCGGTCAACCCTTTCTGACATCACCGGCAAACCGCGCCGCGTTTTCCTTGGCAAAGGCGCTGGCATCGGCGTTTGCGTCCCAAAAATGCGGGTTTGCCTTGGGAATGGTCAGTGCCTTTTGTACGGATGGGCGCGCGTCAATATGGTCGAACCATGCCTGAAGGTGAGGTAAACCATCAACACTTGTGCGTGCCCAGACATAGGCGCGTGCCCATGGATAAACCATCATATCCGCGATCGTGTATTCCCCGGCCGCAAGCCATTCACGACCTTCCAGATGGGTGTTCAGAACCTCAAGCAGGCGTCGCGATTCGTCAACATAGCGTTTGATTGAGAACGGTTCTTCATGTCCGTTGGGGGCCGCGATGTGCTGAAAATACATGGCCTGACCCATCATAGGACCGACATGGGCAACTTGAAAGAACATCCACTGCATCACCTCGGACCGTTTGACCGGGTCTGCGGGAAGGAACGCCCCGTATTTCTCAGCCAGGTGCCAAAGGATTGCACCGCTTTCAAAAATCGCACGCCCCTCGGCCCGGTCCTCAATCACCGGGATTTTGCCGTTTGGGTTGAGTTTCAGATAGTCCGGCGTTTTCTGTTCCTGTTTCGAGAAATCGACGGAGGTCAGATCGTAGGGAATGTCACCCTCCTCAAGGAAGATAACCGGCTTGTATCCGTTCATGGTGGCCGCGGTATATAGGTGGATATCAGGCCGGGACATAAGCGACCTCTGGGAAAACAGAGTTCAGGTGGGCATCAAACCGTTTGAAATCCGCCTCGATCTCGGGGTTTTTCATGACATCAAACGCGGCGAAGGTTGGTAACTGCTCCATGGCAAAGAACTTGGCGTTCAGATGAACCGGGCGCAGCAGGTCATCGACGCTGCCGCCTTGAAAGAAGGGTTCCGACGGGGCGTCGAACGCTTCTTTTGGTGCGTTGAATGTCACGGACAACATGTACTTGGTGCCCTTGAGTGTTCCGCCCATCCCATAATTCGCTTTTGGAGCCTCTATCGTGCGGCCATCGCCAGCACATAAACGCCCATCCATTCCGGCGGTATAGACATCGTCCATGTACTTTTTGAACACCCAGGGTGTTCCCATCCAATTCACCGGAAACTGCATGATGATCACATCGGCCCAAACATGCGACGCAACCTCGGCTTCGACGTCATACCCATCTGAAATGGTTGTCAGTCGTACTTCGTTTCCTTTTGCGGCCATGGCCTCTTGCGCCCTTTGCGCAAAGCTTGCGTTTAGCCTGCCAGGGGCAAATTCATAGGGCTGCGTACCTTTGATGATCAGAATGTTGCTCATGTCTGGAACCTCGTTCAATTGACTGATTGACGCTTGACTTGAAGCGGCTTGAAGGGAAAGTTGTGTTTCCTGAGATGGAAAAGCAACCAGTATACTTTTTGTAACCTGCCTTTATGCCTATGGAGGTGCGCAATGCGGGCTCGGGTCGAAGATGATGCCAAGGGACGAAGACAGGTTTATGAAGCCTGTACAGAGCCTTGTGCGATTGAGCGCGGCATGCGGATCATCGGCGGAAAATGGACAGGATCAATCCTTTGGCACCTCAAAGACGGTCCTGTGCGTTTTAACGATTTGTCCCGAATGGTGGGCGGTGCCAGTAAAAAGATGATTGCCGAACGTCTGCGCCAGCTTGAGGCGCAAGGGTTGGTGCGGCGTGAGGTGATGGATACTGCACCAATCTCAGTCCAGTACGAGATAACCAAGAGGGGACGCACGGCGCTTGGGTTTTTGGACGCATTGCGTGAGTGGAGTGAGAGTCTGCCGCAGCATAACTCCGATGCCTGACCCACGTGTCTGTCAAAGGTACAATTGGCCAGATGTGAATTAGGTGTATTGCTGTTCATTGAGGACTTGATCACGCGGACGCGTCACATGGAAAGCAGATTAAGACTGCATAAAAACCGAAAGAGAAACGCGTATGCGCGTTTCCCGTTTCTCGGTAGGATCTAGAAATCCCAGTCTTCGTCTTCGGTCGCGACAGCCTTGCCAATTACATAGGATGATCCCGAACCCGAGAAAAAGTCGTGGTTCTCGCTGTCAGGGCTGAGCGCGGCCAGAATGGCCGGGTTCACCTCGGCAACCTCTGGTGGAAACAGCGCCTCGAACCCGAGGTTTTGCAGCGCCTTGTTGGCATTGTAGTGTAGGAACACCTTTACGTCTTCGGTCAGTCCGATCTCGTCATACAGTTCCTCAGTGTACTGATTTTCGATGCCATAAAGCTCGAACATCAGCGAGAAGGCGTAGTCCTTAAGTTCCTGTTGCTCATCATCCGAAAGCTTTTCATAGCCACGCTGAAATTTGTAGCCGATGTAATAACCATGCACGGCTTCATCCCGAATAATCAGGCGGATCAGGTCGGCGGTGTTGGTTAGCTTCGCGCGGCTGGACCAGTACATCGGCAGGTAGAAGCCCGAATAGAACAAGAAGCTTTCCAGAAACACAGACGCAATCTTGCGCTTCAGCGGGTCGTTGCCCGGAGCATAAGTGTTCAGGATTGCATCGGCCTTGGCCTGCAGATGCGGGTTTTCTTCGGACCAGCGGAAGGCTTCGTCGATCTCTTTGGTCGAACAGAGCGTCGAGAAGATCGAAGAGTAGCTGCGCGCGTGCACGGCCTCCATAAAGGCGATGTTGGTCAGCACGGCCTCTTCATGGGGTGTCACGGCGTCGGGCATCAGGGCAGGGGCACCGACCGTGTTTTGGATCGTGTCAAGCAGGGTCAGGCCGGTAAAGACGCGGATGGTCAGCTGTTTTTCGTGATCCGTCAGCGTGGCCCAGCTTTGAATGTCGTTGGACAGCGGTACCTTTTCAGGCAGCCAGAAATTCACCGTTAGGCGGTTCCAGACCTCAAGGTCCTTGTCATCCTCAAGACGGTTCCAGTTGATCGCGCGGGGGATCTTGGTTTGAACCATGTCTTTCATTTCACTTCCCCTTACAAAGAGCAGGATACGCAGCCCTGCACTTCGGTCCCTTCAAGGGCCTCTTGGCGCAGACGTACGTAGTAGATGGTTTTGATGCCTTTCTTCCACGCATAGATCTGCGCGCGGTTGATATCGCGGGTCGTGGCCTCGGCCGGGAAGAACAGGGTCAGCGACAATCCCTGATCGACATGTTCAGTGGCCGCGGCATAGGTGTCGATCAGCGCTTCGGGGCCGATCTCATAGGCATCGCGGTAATATTCAAGGTTGTCATTGTTCATGAAAGCCGCGGGATAGTAGACACGGCCGATCTTACCCTCTTTGCGGATTTCGATCTTCGAGACGATGGGGTGGATCGAAGAGGTCGAGTTGTTGATATAGCTGATCGACCCGGTCGGCGGCACCGCCTGAAGGTTGCGGTTATAGAGGCCGTGTTTCATTACATCGGCCTTCAGCACCGCCCAGTCGTCGCGCGTGGGCAGGGTCATGCCGTCGAACAGAGCTTTCACCCTGTCGCTTTCCGGCAGCCAGTCACGAGTCGTGTATTTGTCAAAGAAAACACCCGAGGCGTAATCTGACTCCTCGAACCCTTTGAACGGCGCGCCCCGCTCTTGCGCCAGATCGCAGGAGGTACGGATCGCGTGATAGGCCACAGCGGCAAAGTAAACGGACGTAAATTCAATGCCTTCCGCACTGCCATAGTGAATATGTTCGCGCGCAAGAAACCCGTGCAGGTTCATCTGCCCCAGACCGATGGCATGGCTTTCGTCATTGCCCCGGCGCACAGATGGCACCGAGTCAATCGCCGACATCTCGGACACCGCGGTCAGCGCCCGGATCGCGGCCCCAACGGTACGCCCAAGATCACCACCATCCATCGCCTTGGCGATGTTCAGCGAACCGAGGTTGCAGGAAATATCCGTACCCAGATGGGAATAGCTGAGGTCATCGTTGAACTCAGACGCTTCATTGACCTGCAAAATCTCGGAACACAGGTTCGACATATTAATCCGGCCTGCGATGGGGTTCATCCGGTTCACCGTGTCTTCGAACATCACATAGGGATAGCCGGATTCGAACTGGATCTCTGCAATGGTCTGGAAGAATTCACGCGCGTTGACCTTGGATTTGCGGATACGCTTGTCATCGACCATCTCGTGATACTTCTCGGAGACCGAGATTTCCGAGAACGGAACGCCATAGACCTTTTCCACATCATGCGGTGAGAACAGGTACATATCAGCGTTTTTCTTCGCAAGTTCAAAGGTGATATCGGGGATCACTACGCCCAGAGACAGCGTTTTGATACGGATTTTCTCATCCGCGTTTTCGCGCTTGGTGTCGAGGAACCGCATGATATCGGGGTGGTGTGCGTTCAGATAAACCGCACCCGCGCCTTGCCGCGCACCCAGCTGGTTGGCGTAAGAAAAGCTGTCCTCCAGCAATTTCATCACCGGGATCACGCCCGAGGATTGGTTTTCGATCCCTTTGATCGGCGCACCATGTTCGCGGACATTGGTCAACAATAGCGCCACGCCGCCACCGCGTTTTGACAGTTGCAGGGCCGAGTTGATGCCGCGCCCAATGCTTTCCATATTGTCCTCAAGTCGCAGCAAAAAGCATGAGATCAACTCCCCGCGCGAGGCTTTGCCTGCATTCAGAAAGGTTGGGGTCGCGGGTTGGAACCGGCCATCCAAAATCTCTTCCATGAAGGACATGGCCAGCGCCTCATCCCCACGGGCCAGTGCCAGTGCGGTCATCACAACACGGTCTTCGTAACGCTCCAGAAAGCGCTGCCCGTCACGGGTCTTCAGCGTGTACGACGTGTAATATTTGAACGCGCCCAGAAAGGTCGGAAAACGGAACTTCTTGGCATAGGCCGCATCCCAGATCTTGCGCATGAAATTCTTGGAATACTGATCCAGAACGGCTTCTTCATAATAGCCTTCAGAGACAAGATACCCCAGCTTTTCGTCCAGTGAGTGAAAGAAAACGGTATTCTGATTTACATGCTGCAGAAAATACTGCCGCGCGGCCATGCGGTCCGCATCGAACCGGATTTTACCCTCGCCGTCATAGAGGTTCAGCATCGCGTTCAGCGCGTGATAGTCCTGCTCGTTTAGGCTGCTGTCGAGCATAGGTGTCTCCCTAGTTTCTCAAGGCCTGCGCGCACGCGGGCGATGTCGGTTTCGGTGCCGGCCAGCTCAAAAGAATACAGCAGTGGCACGTTGCATTTCTGGGCGATGATGCGACCGGCGAGGGCATAGGTCGCACCGAAATTTCGGTTACCGGCGCCGATAATTCCAGCGATCCCGGCGCGCCTGTCCGGATCGTTCAGGAACTGAATGACCTGTTTCGGCACAGCGCCGCGCCCTTCGCCATCGGCATAGGTCGGGCAGATCAGAACAAACGGATGCGTGGGGCGTGGCATCTGGTCCATTCGCATCGGAATGCGCAAAGAAGGCAGGCCCAGCCGCGTGACAAAGCGATGGGTATTCCCTGACTTCGATGAAAAGTAGACCAGCGTCGGGCTCGGCGCCGACACCCTTTAGGCCAGTTGGGCGATCATGTCAGGCCGAAACCCCGACCAGTGATCGCTTCCGGCGACAACAACAGGAGCTTGACGATAGCCCAGCTCGATCACGTGGGTCATGGCGCTGTCATCTTGCGTCAGGTCAACCACGTCATAGGTAATACCTTTTGCATCCAGCGCGCGGGTGGTGGCGGTACATTGCACGCATGCGGGTTTGGAATACACGGTAATGCTCATCTGTCCTCTGTCCTTTTCATCAAAAGCCGAGGACGCCATCGCGCAGATATTCCCTGCGCACGCCCCCGAACCCTCCGTTCGTGGTTATCGTTCTTGCTTGCGGCAGGTCTCCTGGCTCGCGGATCGACGTTCAGGCTGGCCTTCCCAAAAACACTGTTTCAGTGGCGTGTTCAGCCGAACTTTCCGCTTACAGTTGCGGGGGCAGCGCCGGAATTTCACCGGTTTCCCTCTTAGTTTTCGACCGGAATCGAAATCACCGAAGCAACTTCATATTGGGTATGGAAGTAAGGCGTTGTCAATATGTAGTATGCGCTTCGTGTTAATTTCTTCGTTGGGGTTGGAGTATCAAACACGCCGCACCCTTGTATCTCCGACAGTCCAGCGCGCCATCTTTAGAAACCATTCACGCGCTGGACAAGCCAGAAAAGCGACACACACCCGATGGCATAGCCAGTGATCGACCTTGCAATCGTCTCTGACCCTGATGGAACAGGTCGTATCACATGGCGCCACAAGAATATCCCGAGCGAAAGGCTCGCAACAAAAACAAGCTGACCCGCTTCGACCCCAACATTAAAAGCCAAAAGTGCGGTCGGAATATCCCCGGAAGGCAGGCCAATCTCGGTCAGGGCGCCGGCAAAGCCAAGCCCGTGCAAAAGGCCGAAACAAAAACAGACAATCCAGGGAAACTGCTCTGACAACCTGACTTGGCCATCTTTGTGTTTGAGGATTTCCAATGCCATAAACACGATCGAAAGGGCTATCACGGCCTCGACCGGGGCGGACGGAACGTGCAACACGCCAAGCGTGGCCAGCGCCAGCGTTATCGAATGCGCCACGGTAAAAGCCGTCACAGCCCCGATCAAGCGCCATGGATCACGCACCAGAACAAACAGGGCAAAAACGAACAGGAGGTGGTCCAAACCTTCCAGGATATGCTCGAAACCGAGCCAGAAGTAATTAACGAAAACGGATGAGGTGGATGCATCTTCTGGCAGGTTCAGAACAGTCGTCTCAGGCGTAAATCGCAATGTTGCAGCCGAGGCGTCCAAGGGTTGATACCGCAACAAAACGTCGTTGCGCTGCCGTTCCAGGCCCTGAATAGTCACAGCCTGACCGGCGATCTGGGTATTGCACGCGGCGATCCACGAAGAAACCCAGGCGGCTGTGTCGAAAAAGGGCTGCGGCCCCTGCGCCGGAGTGCAGGACGCGGGCAGAATGGCGTCGACCTGCATCGGTTGCCCATTTACATCTGGTATGCGCCAAAACACCTGCCATGTACTGGGAGTAAGCTGTTTCAGGTCCAGATATCCGGGGTCAAGGGCATGCGCATGGCTGGTTTTGGGCAGGCAGACAAGCCATATCGCCAGCATCAAACCAAGCAGCCCCTTCATTCCTGCGGTTCCGGTGCTTGAATGCGGTATTGTGCGGCAAGGCTTTCATACTGCGACTCAGCCAGTTCCTGCGCTGTGTCCCGGCGCCATGCAGCCAAAACTTCTTCCCGAACCTCATTCAAAGGCGGCAGGACTTCAGGCCGTGTTTCGGTAATCCTGACAAGGTGCTGCCCATAACCGGATTGGATCGGACCAACCCACTCGCGCGGCTCCAACATAAACAGCGTGTTTGAAAAACCCTGACCGAACGTGCCATCAATGGCACTGGAAGCTGAAAGAGGTAATGAGCTTGGCATCAAAGATCCCAGGCCAATCTCAGACCAATCCTTACCTGCTTGCAGTTCGGAAAATGCCCGGTCGATTTCATCCGATACTGGTTGAGCGCCAAGAAAAATCTGATCGAATGCAATCTGCGCAGGCACCGTAAACCGCGCGACATTTTCCGCGAGATATGTGTTAAGCGTATCGTCCTCGGGGAGCACGGATGACGCAATCCCATCGAACAGAAAGTTCATCTTTTGCGCCAGCCGCGCCCGAACAATCTGATCTCCGCGATCCAGCCCCAGCTTGCGCGCCTCGCGCACAAGAACCTCTTCACGTATCCTTGCGTCAATCAGGGCCTGTAATTCATCACTGCGTGGCGCGCGTTTCCAAGTGGTTTCAAAACGGGCCGCCAAAAGGTCAACTTCGCCATTGTCGATCACTATCGTCTCGGACCGCTCAGGTGTTCCGCCCGTTTGGCCGACCAGAGAAAACCAGCCAAATATGGCTGCTCCAATCAGAATGAAGTGAAGCAGGGGCTCTTTCAAAATGCGCATGAACAATCCTGAAGCCAAGTCGTTGCTTGCGTCAATCGTAGGGTGGGGCTGTGGCGCAAGTCAAATGGCTGACTGGCGGGTTCTTCATGAAAACCAATGCTGTGACCCAGTGTCGAGACGTTTCATTGAACGCCTCGACGCCGGTGTGAGTCTTGGCTGTTTCATTTGCCGGGCGTGTACCAGATCGGCGAGGAATAGGCCCGTTCCTGATGGATCAGCTGCGCCTCTGCCGGCAGGTCAACGCCAAAGCGCAGCTTGTCATACAGAACCCAGCGAGGTGTCGGAATTTCAAGAACCCGCGCATAGTAAAAGGCGCGCTCATCCGGGTTGAAATCGGGGTCGGTCCAGACAGTGATCAATTCGGATGTGCCGATCGTGTTCGTCCAGCTTGCGGTATCCAAATCCACGGTATTGCCGACCTCGGGCAGGTTGCCATCGGCATCTATGGCGCGATCATCTGACCACGCCACATTAAACACCTTTTCTTGCAGCGTACCGTCAGTATCCAGCCAGCCTTTGACGACCTGAACCCGATCCAGATTGGCCCCGATCGGGTCACGCAACGCACCGATCAGAAAAGTCGGGGCGCCATCGCCTTCGCGCGGGCGCAGATCACTGCCCATGGGCACGCCCTTGGTATAGCCGACTTTGGCAATGAAGCGGGTTTCAAGATCGCTGTCATCAAACTCCCAGCCGCCAAAGAACCGCAGGCCAATGCGGGGACCGGTCGTCGCATAGGTCTCGCGCCGTTTGAACGCATCGAAGATTGCGGCGCGCGTGTTGTCGGTGGCCCAGACGGCGGTATATCCGGAGGCAACCAGCGTGTGGCCTTCGATAACGCCTTTATCGCTTTCGACAAACGGGTGCAGTACCCGCGTGGCCGAAGGTTCGGCGCTGACGGACTTGCCGAAATAGTTCTCTTCTTCCGCGGTGGTGAGGGACGTGTGGCTGTCAGTGGCGCCGCCCATTCCGAACTTATAGGGGTTCACGCCGAACTTCTCTTCCAGCGCCAAGCCCCGTTTCAGAGCTTCGCGGGCATATTCGCCGGCCAGCATGTCATCGGTCTTCAACTCGCTTATGTCGAGGTTGCCGACATCCCAGTTTTCATAATCGGCGAAGGGATCGTCCGGGCTGAGGAAAGGGTGCGCCTCACCATCGCCCTTGATTTGCGTGACCTCGTAATGCGGTTCCCACTTGGCGCGGTTGCTTACGTATTCCTCATCAACCTTCCCGCCGTGATACGTGTCTTCGGTTGGAAACATCCAACCGTTTGACAGGTTGCCGTTATGCGCAAACGCGATGGCACGACCGCCGGTTTCTGACTGATATTCCTCAAGCCAGGCATAGAGCGCCTTCGGGTCGGTATCCCCATACGGGGGTTGTGTCACGGGCGGCACCATCTGTAGCGCCCGGATCGGACCATCGCGCAGCATGACGTTGCGGTGCAGGTTGAACCCTTTCGGGACCGAGGTCCATTCAAACCCTATGAAAGCGGTGAAATTGCCGGGATCATTATGGCGTTCAGCGGCCAGCACAATTTGTTCCCATGTGAAAGCAAACGCATCGGCACCCGGGCTGTAGGATTCCAAGAGAAGCTCTGGCAAGGTCATCTGCGAAAAGTTGGTGATGATATCGAACGCCGCTTTTGCCGCATCGTCGCCACCGGCCGTGTAGCCCTCATACCATTCCAACCCTTTAGGTTCGGCCAGAACTCCGGGCTTGCCTGCCTGCAAGTCAGGGGCAAAGCCCATTAGGTCGGTGTGATCGGTCAGCACCATCCAGTCCAGCGGCCTGGCCAGCCGCACCGGTTGGCCGGTTGATGAAATGACCTGTTCACCCTTTGCGAACCGCCACGCCTCGTCCGGCAGCAGCGTATTGCCAAAAGCCCCGGCATCCAGCGACAGGCCGGTATGCAAATGGGTATCCCCCCACAATGGCCGTTCGGGGAAAGCACGGTTGGCATAGGGCGAATACGGGGTTTCGGTAAACAGGCCCTCGGCGGCTTCTTCGCTGGGCACGGCATCCGTATTTGCATAGGCAGGAACCAACGAAAGCGTGAGAAAACAGACGGTCAACCGAAGCATGTGAAACCCCTTTTGCAGTTTTTGCGTGTTCAACTCAAAAATGCTGTGTGTATAAATCTAAACATAACAATAAAATTGTATTTTGATATGTGGTAAAAAAACTTTGGCGGTCTTTGCACCGCCTGAACAATGTCAGCAGGCCGACCGAAGCACGGAAACAAGCCGGTTTGCAGCGTCCGAAAGTGTCTTTTCCTCAAAGGCCGCATACCCAAGCAGAAGCCCCTGCATTTTGTTTGGCAGGACGCAGTGTTCAGACACTGCGCCGAGCTGCAATCCGTGTTTGTGGGCCAGTTTACAGACGTCCAAATCAGAAACCTGATCTAGCAAACGTTCCCGAAGGCCGATGCACAGATGCATTCCGGAGGAGTCGGCCTTAACATCCAAAAGGTCGGACAACGGGGTAAGTGCATCCAGCAAATGAGTCTGCCGTCGCGCGTATACGCGTCGCATGCGCCGCAGATGCATTGCGAACTCACCACTATTCATAAAGGTTCCGAGTGCAGGTTGCGGGATCAGCGACGCGCGCGGTCCGGTCCGTTCAAGATAGCCCAGGGTTTTTTGCAGCAAGCGTTTTGGCACAACCATATATCCGATCCTAAGCGCCGGGCTGACCAGTTTTGAGAAGCTGCCAAGGTAGATCGTGTTGTTCAGGCCATCCAACCCGGACAGGGAGGGCAAAGGTTGCCCCCGATAGCGGAACTCGCTGTCATAATCGTCTTCGATCACTGTGGCGCCGGTCTGCCTGGCCCAATCCAGCAAGGCAATCCGGCGGGGCAAAGGCAGGCTGACCCCTGTCGGATAATGCCGGGATGGAGTGACGATTGCGGCGTGGGCTTCGTTTGGAAGCCGGTCCACGGCAAACCCCTCTTTGTCGATGCGAACTGGCAGGGCGCGATTTCCGGTATCAGTTAGGGTAGTGTGCAATTTGGGCCAGCACGGGTCTTCGATTGCGACGGTTTTTTCTGTACCAAGCAAGCCGTGGAAAATCACCTCGAAGGCTTCGCGCGCGCCTGAGGTGATTACAACCTGACCCGGATCGCAGTTCAGGTGACGCCACGCGGCAAGGTGATCCGAGATCGCTTCGCGCAGGGGATACCAGCCCTGAGGATCCGGGCGTCCCAAAAGCTCGGGCACGGGCGCGCGCCATGCACGTTCAAGATGGCGGGCCCATTGCCTGCCCGGCAGCAACGACTGATCCGGCAGTCCAGCTTGAAACGGCAGCCATGGCTTAGTTTTGGGGCCGGCCGGGCGGGAGATGGGTTGTGGTTGAGACAAATGGGTGATGTCACTGGCGACATAGGTGCCACTGCCTTGGCGGGTGACCAGATACCCCTCGCTGATCATCTGATCATAAACGGCCTGAACGGTTGTTCTGGAAATCGACAATTCGGACGCGAGTGTGCGGCTGGCCGGCAGTCGCGCACCCACCAAATCCGGAGACGCGGATATGAGGTCGCGCAGCGCTACGCGCAATTGCGTCTGCAATGACGCCTTTAACGACGCATCCAAGGAAATCGCAAACAGGTCACGATTCAAATTGGACTTAGAAAAAGTTTTAAGATTGGACATTTATTAATATCCAATATCCGGGCATGACAGCGGCAGCAAGAACAATCACGAGTTCCGAAGATGACCGAGACACTGTCTGTCACAGACCGAAGCCGCCTGCGCCGCTCGCATGAGCGGGGGCATTTTGACCGCGCGACGATCAACAGTATTCTGGATGCCCAGCCTATGTGCAGCGTGGGATACATCATTGATGGCAAGCCTTTTGTGACGCCAACGCTGCAATGGCGCGAGGGAAATCATGTCTATTGGCATGGCTCCTCGGCCAGCCGCGCCTTGCGCAATTCCCGTGACGCACAGGTTTGTCTGTCGGTTGCTATCCTCGACGGATTTGTCCTGGCCCGTTCCGGCATGCATCATTCGGTCAACTCGCGCTCGGTCACTCTGTTCGGAACCGCAAGCAAGGTCGAAGACCCGGCAGAAAAGCTGGATAAGCTGGGTCGTTTCGTCAACGGCCTTTTTCCGGGGCGCTATGAAGGGTTGCGGCCTGATCACGCGCAGGACCTGAAGGCGACCATGGTGCTTGGCATGGAAATCTCAGAAGGCAGCGCCAAAATGCGTACAGGTGGCCCCGCCGACGAAGAAGAGGATTATGACCTGCCCATCTGGGCCGGTGTCATCCCGGTACATACATCGGTTGGCAAGCCGATCCCTGACCCGCGAAACATCAAGGATGTGCCGATGCCTGACCATGTCCGGTCCTTTCGGTTGTAGGTTAGGGGGCTGAGACAACACTCTTTCAAACTTCCTCTTGCCATTTTTGGAACGTTCCACTAGACATTTGGAACGTTCCAGAATCGGGAGGGGATTAATGCACTGGGCATTTGTTGGGGCAAGCACCATCGCGGCGCAGCATATGCTGAATGCAGTGCGTCGACAGCCCGGCCACAGCGTGACTTGGATTGTCAGCAATTCACCCGACCGGGTTCAAACCTGGGCCGGTGAACACGACATTCCAAATGCCACAACGCAGTTGCAGCAAGCTCTGACCGATCCCTCCGTAGGTGCCGTCTACATCTCTTCGACGAATGAAAAGCACCACGCGCAGGCGATGGCGGCCATTGCGGCTGGCAAGCATGTCTTGTGTGAAAAACCTTTGGGAATGACGCAGGACGAAGCAGTTGAAATGGTGCGTGCCGCGCAGGATGCGGGCGTAACCTTTGGTACCAATCATCATTTGCGCTGCTCTGGCAGTCATCGCGCCGTGCGTGAGTTGATCGCGTCTGGTCGGATCGGCAAGGTGCTGTCGCTGCGTATTCATCATGCGGTGCATCTGCCGGGTAACTTGCAGGGCTGGCGAATCAATTCTGCCGATGCCGGTGGCGGAGTGATTCCGGATATCGTTGTACACGACGCTGATGTCACGCGGTTCCTGCTGCAAGAGGATCCTGAATCGGTGGTCGCTCAGATGACCAGTTCGGGTATGGGGCAGGGGGTTGAAGATTCCTGTATGTCAGTCTGGTCCATGCCCTCGGGCGCGATGGTCATGACCCATGAAAGCTTTACCCATCCCTTTGCCGGATCAGGTCTGGAAGTGCACGGAACCGAAGGGTCGATTTTTGCAAAAGGTGTCATGACGCAGCGCCCGGTTGGCGAAATCACCCTTGTGACAGAGGCCGGGTCAGAAGATGTCCCGTTCTCGGACCACGATCTTTACGTTCAGGGGGTTTCGGAATTTGTCGCTGCTGCGTCGGGAC
Organism: Ruegeria sp. YTSA135; assembly: GCF_059610165.1. NCBI lineage: Bacteria > Pseudomonadati > Pseudomonadota > Alphaproteobacteria > Rhodobacterales > Roseobacteraceae > Ruegeria > Ruegeria sp. YTSA135. The sequence continues at coordinate 17,644 of NZ_JBXWNC010000015.1, forward strand.
AGGGGCGACCGGCGGCAGATGGGCCGGACGGTGTAAAATCCCTGTCTGTTGCCCTAGGCGTTCGTGAAGCTGCGGCCACGGGTCAACGCGTCAGCATCAACTACGGTGGTTTCTAATGACCAAAGTTGTTTCAGCCGCTGCGGCGGTCTCGCGCATTCCTGACGAAGCCGTTGTGACAGTGTCCTCTTCATCGGCGCTGGGCTGCCCTGATCTGGTCCTGCGCGCGTTGGGTGAGCGGTACAAGGAAGAAGGGCATCCGCGCAACATCACCACTCTGCACCCCATCGCCGCCGGGGACATGTACGGCGTGAAGGGGATGGAGTATCTGGCGCAAGATGGGCTGTTGGCTCGGGTTTTGGCCGGGTCCTACCCCTCGGGGCCGTCCAGCCTTGAGATGCCCGAAATCTGGAAGATGATCGTTGAAGATCGGGTCGCCGCCTATAACGTCCCATCAGGCATCATGTTTGACATGCATCGTGAGGCCGCCGCCCATCGACCGGGCGTGTTGACGCAAGTTGGGCTGGATACTTTTGTCGATCCGGTGCGTGAAGGGTGCGCCATGAATGCCCGTGGGGCGGCGGACCCCATTGTCGCGCGGGCTGAGTTTGCAGGCCAAACCTGGTTGCATTTCCCGAATATCGTCCCGAATGTCTGCATCCTGCGGGCGACCACGGCGGACGAGTTTGGCAACCTGACCTATGAGCATGAAGGTGCCTATCTGGGCGGGTTGGAACAAGCGATCTGCGTGCGCAATCATGGCGGCCTGGTGATCGCGCAAGTTCAACGTGTCACTGCCGAAGGCAGCCTGCGTCCGCATGATGTGCGAGTGCCCGGCCATTTGATCGATCTGGTGGTTGAAGATCCTGATCAGAAACAAACGACTGAGACGCTCTATGACCCGGCGATTTCCGGCCAGATCATGCGCCCGTGGGAAAGCTTCGCGCTGGCCGAACATGGTGTTGAAAAGGTCATCGCCCGCCGGGCCGCGATGGAACTGCGCGCAGGTATGAGCGCTAATCTGGGCTTTGGCATCAGTGCCATGGTCCCGCGTATTCTGCTAGAGGAAGGGCATCCCAACGCCGTCACATGGGCCATCGAACAAGGTGCCGTGGGTGGTGTTCCGCTGACGGGATTTGCCTTTGGCTGTGCCTCGAACGCGCATGCCTATGTGCCGTCACCCCAGCAATTCATCTATTTTCAAGGAGGCGGGTTCGACATGTCGTTCCTTTCATTCCTCGAAGTGGATGTCGAAGGCAATGTGAACGTCTCGAAGCTTGGCAAGAAGCCCTATCTGACGGCAGGTTGCGGCGGCTTTGTCGATATCACCGCGCGGGCTAAAAAGATCGTTTTTTCTGGCTGGTTCGAAGCTGGGGCCAAGATTGAGCTGACGGATGACGGGATTCGCGTCAACGCCCCCGGAAAATTCACCAAGATGGTGGATCAGGTTGAGCATGTTACCTTCTCGGGACGTCGTGCGCGTGAAACTGGGCAGGATGTGGTCTACGTGACCGAACGCTGCGTGATCCGGCTGATGGACGAAGGTCTGGTCGCCACTGAGATCATGCCCGGCATCGACGCACAACGCGATATCGTGGCCGCGTCAGGCGAGCGCGTCAAAATTGCCGAGAATGCAAGCCTGATCTCAAAATCATTGTTCAGCGCCGGGCCAATGGGGCTGCAGCTATGACCGGGATCGGCTTTCATATCGAGGGTGCGGTGGCGGTTCTGACCTTGGAAAATGAGGCCAAGCTGAACGCTCTGACCACCGACATGCTCGACGCGCTGGAGGCAAGAGTGCACGAGGTCGAGCGCAGACCGGAAATCCGCGCGATAATCCTGACCGGGGCAGGGGAAAAGGCCTTCTGCTGCGGGGCAGATATCGGCGCGTGGGGTGATCTTAGCCCTGCCGAATTCGCTCGCCATTGGGTGCGTGATGGGCATCGCATTTTCGACCGGTTGGCTCGTTCGGGCAAACCCACCATTGCTGCCATGAACGGTCACGCTTTTGGTGGAGGGCTGGAATTGGCCAGCTGCTGCGATTTGCGTTTGATGGCCCCGCGCGCGACGCTTGCCTTGCCCGAAGCGCGAATTGGCATTGTGCCGGGGTGGTCGGGCACGCAGCGTCTGACCCGGCTGATCGCGGAAGGCGCGGTGAAAGAGATGGCCTTGTTCGGCCGCCGCATCGGTGCGGAGCGGGCTGTTGCACTGGGTTACGCTGCTGAGGTCGCCGACGACGTTCTAGCCCGTGCGCTTGAGATCGCTGCCGAATTGCAGTCCCTGTCCCCACGCGCGACCGAGATATCCAAGAACATGATCCATGCAGCCGTGGGTGAAGATGCCCACGCGATTGTCGAGGCACTGGGCAGTGCGGCGGCAGCGGCCTCAGCGGATCGGGATGAAGGCGTTGCAGCCTTCATGGAAAAACGAAACCCTCAGTTCTCGGGCCTTTGACCACATGAATGACATGACCGTAAACCCCGCGATTCCGTTTGACCTGCCCGCACTGTTCGAAGGTCGGCACCTGATCAATGGCGTATGGGTGGATAGCGCTTCGGGAAAGACATTCGAACGTCGCTCGCCCTCTCACGGGCACATCGTCAGCCGCTCTGCTCTGGGGCAAGAGGCCGAGGCCGAAGCCGCGATTGCCGCCGCCCGAACCGCATTCGACAGCGGTGTCTGGAGCCGTGCATCAGGCAAGGAGCGCGCGACCGTGTTGCTGAAAGTCGCGGACTTGATCGAGCGGAATGTCGATCGCATCGCCCTAATCGAAACACTGGAAAGCGGCAAGCCGATCAGCCAGTCCAAGGGTGAGGTGGGCGGTGCTGCGGATTTGTGGCGTTATGCGGCCTCGCTTGCGCGCAGCACACTTGGCGACAGCCATAATACACTGGGCGCGGATATGATGGGCGTTGTGCTGAAAGAACCCATCGGTGTGGTTTCGATCATCACGCCGTGGAATTTCCCGTTCTGGATTCTCAGCCAGAAACTGCCTTTTGCCTTGGCTGCGGGCTGTACGGTGGTCGTCAAACCGTCGGAAATGACGCCCTCGACCACGCTGATGTTGGGTGAGCTGCTGGTCGAGGCGGGCCTGACCGCAGGTGTTTGCAACATCGTGCTGGGTTACGGCGTTCCGGTGGGTGCCGTGATGTCCAGCCACAAGGCCGTGGATATGGTCAGCTTCACGGGGTCGACGGCCGTGGGAAAAACGATAAGCGCGGCTGCATCAGGCACACTGAAGAAAGTCGCGCTGGAGCTTGGCGGCAAGAACCCGCAGGTGATCTTTCCGGACGCCGATCTGGATGCGGCGGCGGATGCGGTTGTGTTTGGCGTCTATTTCAATGTGGGCCAGTGCTGTAATTCCAGCAGCCGGATCATCGTGCATGAGGATATTGCCCAAGAGTTTTGCGACCGTGTTATCGCCCTGTCCCGCAAAGTAAAATTTGGTGATCCGCTGGACCCGTCCACGCAGGTGGGCGCCATCGTCACAGCCGAGCACAACGCTAAGATTGATACCTATGTTAGACAGGCCCGGGCCTCGGGCGCGACCGTTGCGCTGGGCGGAGATCGGTTGACGGTTGAGGGGTTGGGCGATCAGTTCTACCAACCTACCGTGATCACTGATGTTGATCCGGACATGCCCATTGCAAGGGCCGAGGTATTTGGCCCGGTTTTGTCGGTCATGACGTTCAAAACACTGGACGAGGCTGTCGCCCTGACCAATGATAGCGACTACGGTTTGTCGGCGGGTGTCTGGAGTACGAATGTCCACACGTGCCTTGAATTTGCACGTCGCGCAGAAACGGGAACAGTCTGGACCAACACTTGGATGGACGGTTTCCCAGAAGTGGCCTTTGGAGGGTTCAAACAATCCGGACAGGGGAGGGAAATCGGGCGCTACGGGTTCGAGGAGTTTTTGGAAGTGAAATCGGTGGTCATGCGTATCGGGAACACCCGTTCCACATGGGTGCCTGAGGACTGACAAAAACGCCGACAGAGGAAAAACAAGAAAATCGCATTTAGGGAGGAAATTAAAATGCGCAATCTGCTGAAAACAAAATCGGTTATTGTGGCCGGGCTGCTCTGTACATCCAGCCTCGTACACGCGGAAGAGGTCGAGGTTCTGCACTGGTGGACCTCGGGCGGCGAGGCCGCAGCACTGAACGTTCTGAAAGATGACCTGTCCGGCCAAGGCATCGGTTGGACAGACATGCCGGTGGCCGGTGGCGGTGGTGAGCAGGCAATGACCGTTCTGCGCGCGCGCGTTACTGCGGGCAACGCGCCGACTGCCGTGCAGGCTCTTGGTTTCGACATTCAGGACTGGGCCGCGCAGGGTGCGTTGGCTGACTTGAACGATGTTGCTGCCCAAGAAGGCTGGGACGAGGTTGTTCCGGATGCGCTGAAGGCTTTTGCCAAGCATGATGGGAAGTGGGTCTCCGCACCCGTTAACGTGCATTCGACCAACTGGGTCTGGGCCAACAAGGCGGTGCTGGACGCAAACGGAATTGCCCCGCCAACCTCGTGGGATGAGTTTGTCGCCGCTGTCGAGACGTTGAAAGGTGCCGGAGTTACTCCGATCGCGCATGGCGGTCAGGCCTGGCAGGATGCCACGATATTTGACGCGGTGGTTATGTCCACGTTGGGGCCCGACGGCTACAAGGCCGCGTTCATTGATCTGGACGAAGAAGTTCTGGGCGGCGAGGCCATGAAAGAAGCCTTCGACCGCATGGCCTTTATCCGCGACAATGTTGACGAGAATTTCTCGGGCCGTGACTGGAACCTTGCCACCGCGATGGTGATCAATGGCGAGGCCGGTTTCCAGATGATGGGCGATTGGGCAAAAGGTGAGTTCCTGAACGCGGGCAAGGTTCCGGGTCAGGACTTCCTGTGCTTCCGTTTCCCGGGTACGGCGGAACAGGTGACGTTCAATGCCGACCAGTTCATGATGTTCGATCAGGGCGGTTCGGTGTCCGAAGAACAGGCGGCGTTGGCCAGTGCGATCCTGTCGCCCTCGTTCCAGTCTGCGTTCAACGTGGTCAAGGGCTCGGTCCCGGCACGCACCGACGTCAGCGACGCTGACTTCGACGATTGCGGCAAGCAAGGCATGAAAGATCTGGCGGCGGCTGCGGCTTCGGGCAACCTGTTCGGGTCCATGGCCCACGGCCACGCGGCGCCAGCCTCGGTCAAGAACGCGGTCTATGACGTCGTCACGGCGCATTTCAACGGCGAATATGACAGCGAAACTGCCGTGACCGAACTGGTCGACGCGGTTTCCATCGCCAAGTGACCAGGTGATCCTCCCGATGGGGCGGCTTTTGGGCCGCCCTGTCACAAGAGGGCGCTCAACGCCTTACAACACTACTTGCAGGAGGGCGCGCCATGGCTGTTTCAGCCGACGCGGATTTCAAGACTCGCCTTCAGAACTGGATTCCCAAACTGGTCTTGTCCCCATCCATCGCGATGATGACGGTGTTCGTTTACGGGTTTATTCTTTTCTCGGTCTACCTTTCCTTCACCGACAGCCGCATTTTGCCAACATTTGGATGGGTCGGTTGGGAAAACTATGACAAGCTGTGGCGGCTCAGTCATTGGGAAACCTCTCTGATCAATATGGGCATCTTCGCAAGCCTTTACATAGTGATCTGCACGTGTATCGGGCTTGGGTTGGCGATCTTTCTTGATCAGAAAATCCGTGGTGAGGGGCTGCTGCGCCCGATCTACCTGTACCCTATGGCGCTAAGTTTCATTGTGACCGGCACTGCGTGGAAATGGTTTCTTGATCCGGGCATCGGGTTGGAAAACGTGATGCAAACCTGGGGTTGGGAAAGCTTTGAGTTCGACTGGATCAAAGACCGCAATTTCGCGATTTACACGGTCGTTCTGGCGGCGGTCTGGCAAACCAGCGGGTTTGTCATGGCCATGTTCCTTGCGGGTCTGCGCGGGATCGACAACGAAATTCTGCGCGCGGCGCAGATGGATGGTGCGTCTAACTGGAACCTCTATCGTCGCATCATCATTCCTCAATTGCGCCCAGCCTTCCTGTCGGCCTTTGTGATCCTGAGCCACCTTGCGATCAAGACCTTTGACCTTGTGATCGCGCTGACCGGCGGTGGGCCGGGCCGTGCAACCGAATTGCCTGCGACCTTCATGTACTCCTACACGTTCACACGGAACCAGATGGGGATTGGTGCCGCCTCGGCCACGATCATGCTGATGACCATCGCGGCGATCATGATCCCCTATCTCTACGGCGAACTGCGGGAGAAACGCTGATGTCCCAAGCAACTCAGGATACCGCAATCCGCACCGGCCGTGTCACGCGGACGCTGATCTATCTGGTGCTGCTGCTGTTTGGTCTGTTCTACCTGCTGCCGCTTTACGTGATGCTGGTGAACTCGGTGAAACCGCTGGAAGAGATCACCGGCGGCGGCATGATGAACCTGCCACAGGTCTTTACGTTAGAGCCGTGGTTCCAAGCATGGTCTTCGGCCCAGATTGGTGTCGATCCGACGGGTCTGAAGCCCTATTTCTGGAACTCGATCAAGATGGTGGTTCCGGCGGTGATCGTCTCGACCATCCTTGGTGCGCTGAACGGTTACGTGCTGACCAAATGGCGTTTCAAGTACGACACCATCCTGTTCGGGCTTATGCTGTTTGCCTGTTTCATCCCGTTTCAGATCGTCCTGATCCCGATGGCGCGGATGCTGGGCATCATCGGTCTGGCAGGCACAACCTGGGGTCTGGCGCTTGTTCACGTGGTCTATGGGATTGGCTTCACCACGCTGTACTTCCGCAACTACTACGCCGTGTTCCCGACCGAGCTGATCCGGGCGGCGCAGATTGATGGGGCCGGGTTCTTCCAGATTTTCTGGCGTATCCTGCTGCCCAGTTCAGGGCCAATAGCCGTAGTTTCGATCATCTGGCAGTTCACCAACATCTGGAATGACTTCCTGTTTGGTGCGTCCTTTGCCGATGCAAACAGCCAGCCAATGACGGTGGCGCTGAACAACCTGGTGCAATCATCCACCGGGGTTAAGGAATACAACGTTCACTTCGCAGGCGCCATTTTGGCCGCCATGCCAACTCTGCTCGTCTATATCGTGGCCGGACGGTACTTTGTCCGCGGCCTGATGGCGGGTTCCGTGAAAGGATAAGACCTGATGGGTTTTCTGGACATAGACAACGCGACCAAATCCTACGGGGCTGTCGAAGTTTTGCACAACGTCGATATATCAGTGCAAGAAGGCGAATTCCTTGTGCTTGTTGGCCCGTCGGGCTGTGGCAAGTCCACCTTGCTGAACATGATCGCAGGTCTTGAGGAGATCACCAGTGGGGAAATCCGCATCAAGGATCAGGTGATGAACGGGGTACACCCATCCAAACGCAACATCGCGATGGTGTTCCAAAGCTACGCGCTCTACCCCAATATGACCGTGGGGCAGAACATCACCTTCGGGCTTGAGATGCACGGTGTGCCAAAGCCCAAGCGTGAAAAGGCCATGCATGAGGTCGCCAGCCTGTTGCAGATCGAACAACTGCTGGATCGCAAACCCGGGCAGTTGTCGGGCGGTCAACGTCAGCGGGTTGCAATGGGTCGCGCGTTGGTACGAAACCCGGACGTTTTCCTGTTCGATGAACCGCTCTCGAACCTCGATGCCAAGCTGCGCGTTGACATGCGGACCGAGATCAAGAAGCTGCATCAAAACCTCGGCACCACCATCGTTTACGTCACCCACGACCAGATTGAGGCCATGACCCTGTCCAGCCGCATCGCGGTCATGAATGGCGGCTACGTACAGCAGCTTGGTACGCCGCAGGAAATCTACGATACGCCGGCGAATATCTTCGTGGCGACGTTCATGGGATCACCCGCGATGAACGTGGTGCCCGCAAAGGTCGTGGTGCTGAATGGCCGACCTCATGCTGAGGTCGCCTTGCATGACGGGTCGATGGCGCAGCTTCCCTTTAGTCAGGACAACCTGTCAGCGTGGGATGGGCGGGACATCCTGCTGGGTATCCGTCCTGAAACTATCACAGATATGGATGGCGCGGATCGCAAGTCTTCCAACATCGCACAGATGACCAACCGTATCGTGGTGACCGAACCTGCCGGCTCGGACACGTTTGTCTCAATGACTTTGGGGGGGCAGGATGTGATTGCCCGAATGCGTTCGGACGCCGAGGTGGCTCCTGGGCAGGATTTTACCTTCGCGGTGAACATGGAAAAGGCCGTGGCCTTTGACCCTGAAAACGAGATGCGGATCACTCCGTGACACAGGCCGACGTCATAATCATCGGCTCTGGCATCGGCGGGGCGACACTGGCCGCGGCTCTGGCGCCGTCCGGGCGCCGTATTCTGATCGTTGAGCGAGGGGAGCGCCTAGCCCCCTCGCCACAGGATCGGGATCCTAAGGCGATCTTTGGCGATGGGTATTTTCGGCCAGACGAAACGTGGCTGGACGGAGAAGGGCAGCCTTTTAACCCCGGCAACTATTATTGTGTGGGCGGGAACTCCAAATTCTACGGTGCGGCACTGATCCGGTATCGACGTGAGGATTTTCAGCCGCGCACGCATATGGGCGGCAGTTCCCCCGGCTGGCCGATCTCTTATGAGGAACTAGAGCGCGACTATACCGCGGCCGAGCAGCTTTATGATGTGCATGGCGTCGTGAGTGAGGACCCGACCGAGCCGCCCCATAGCGCGAACTATCCGCACCCGCCCGTGGCGGATGAGCCGGACATCGCGGATTTGCGAACGCGGCTCAGCCGCGCAGGTCTTACGCCGTCTTCGGTGCCGCTTGGGGTGGATATCGACAAATGGCTGGCAGCAGGTCAAACGACCTGGGATGCGTTTCCCAACACCTGCGGTGGCAAGATGGATGCGGAAACCGCTGCCTTGGCAAAAGCGCTTGCGCACAAAAATGTCTCGATTTTAACGGGGGCGACGGTACGGGAATTGATCGCGGATGCAACTGGCAAGATCGCGGAGATCAAGGTCGACGGGCACGGTACGTTGAAGGCACCGCTGGTAGTGCTCGCTGCTGGTGCTGTTCAATCGGCGGCCCTGCTGCTGCAATCTGCGAATGACGCCTATCCAAAAGGGCTGGCGAACCGGTCCGATCAGGTTGGGCGCAACTTCATGAACCACAACAGCTCGGCCGTGCTGGCCCTGCATCCGTTGCGCCGCAATCGGTCGATCTATCAGAAGACGCTGATGTTCAACGATTATTACAACAGCGACGGCAACAGCGGGCCGCCACTGGGCAATGTTCAGATGCTGGGCAAGATAACAGGCCCGATCCTTGCCTCTCAGACCGGGTTGCCCGGCCCTATCGCGGCGCTGATTGCAGGCCGCAGCTATGATTTCTACGCTATGTCAGAGGACCTTCCGAACCCCGATAGCCGTGTGACTGTCGAAGGTAACCAGATTCGGCTGGATTGGAAGCGTTCGAACTGGGCGGCGCATGAAGCTCTGGTGGAGCGGCTGAAAACGCACCTGCGCCGATCGGGTTTTCCGATTGTCCTGTCGCGGGCATTTGATCGCCGAACGCCGTCCCACCAATGCGGGACGGCACGGATGGGAAGCAACCCTGACAGCAGTGTCGTTGATCCCTTCTGCCGCAGTCACGATTTACGAAATTTGTTCATCGTTGACGCATCGGTCCTGCCGACCTCGGCTGCGGTGAACCCGGCCCTGACCATCGCGGCGCTGGCCCTGCGCGCGGGTCGCCATATCATTGAGACGGAGTTTGCAGCATGACCGGGATTGCGTTGGTCACAGGGGGGCAGCAGGGCATCGGCCTTGGCATTTCGCGCGCGTTGATTGCCGGGGGATACAAGGTGGCGCTGGCGTCGCGCTCGGCCCCTGACAAACCAGCAGTGCAAGAGGCTTTGGCCGAGCTTGGACAAAACGCGATCTATGTGCAGCACGACGTATCGCATATTGACCACGTACCCGCCCTGCTGGATCAGGTGGAGGCTGATTTGGGTCCGATCACCGCCCTGGTCAACAATGCCGGCGTGGGTGCTCCGGTACGCGGTGACATGCTGGAGCTGAAACCTGAAAACTGGGATTTCGTCCAGAACATCAACCTGCGCGGAGCCTTCTTTCTGGCGCAGGACGTTGCGCGGCGCATGCTGGCGCAACCTCAGGACATTTACCGCTCGATCACCTTCGTCACCTCGGTCAGCGCCACGATGGTGTCTATTGAGCGGGCTGAATACTGCGTGTCAAAGGCTGCTGCTGCAATGATGGCGCAACTCTTTGCCGTGCGCATGGCCCCGCACGGAATAGGCGTGTTCGAACTGCGCCCCGGCATCATCGCAACCGAGATGACGGCAGGTGTGCGGGATAAATACACCGACCGGATTGAGGGTGGCCTTGTGCCCGCCGCACGGTGGGGTGAGCCACAAGATATCGGATCGGTTATTGTGCCCATTGTCGAAGGCCAGATGCAGTTCGCCACTGGTGCTGCAATCCCTGTGGATGGTGGCCTGTCGATCGCGCGTCTCTGAGAAACTCTGAGGACAAATCAAGATGTCTGACGGATATGATTTCATCGTGATCGGTGGCGGCTCGGCCGGGTCGGCCATCGCCTCGCGCCTGTCCGAGGAACCCTCGGCCAGGGTGCTGCTGTTAGAGGCTGGCACAAATGACCGGCATCCGTTTTTTCACCTACCCGCCGGGTTTGCCAAGATGACCAAAGGCATTGGCAGCTGGGGCTGGTCGACAGTGCCGCAGAGGCACATGCAGGATAAGGTTTTCAACTATACGCAGGCCAAAGTGATCGGAGGCGGGTCTGCCATCAACGCGCAGATTTATACTCGCGGTGCAGCGCAGGACTATGACGACTGGCGCCAGATGGGGTGTGAAGGTTGGGGCTTTGAAGATGTGCTGCCCTATTTCAGGAAGTCCGAGGACAACGACACCTACGACAATGAGTTCCATGGCAAAGGTGGTCCACTGGGCGTGTCGATGCCTGCCGCGCCTTTGCCGATTTGTGATGCCTACATCAAGGCTGCCGGGCAGGTTGGTATCCCTGAAACCCGCGACGTGAATGGGGCGAAACAGGATGGGGCAGGGTATTATCAGCTGACCCAACGCAACGCGCGCCGGTCCTCGGCAGCGATGGCGTTTCTGGCGCCGAACCGGGGCCGGACGAACCTGACCGTCCGTACAGGCGCGCAGGTTCGGCGCATCATGATCGACCGCGGTCGGGCGACCGGGGTAGAAATGATGGATGGTGAGAAACTCACCGCAGCGCAGGAGGTTATCCTGTCTTCGGGTGCAATCGGCTCTCCACGCCTATTGCAACTGTCCGGGATTGGTCCGGCAGATCATCTGGAAAGTCTGGGGATCAGACCTGTTTACGATCAGCCGAATGTGGGGGAAAACCTGCAGGATCACCTTGATCTCTACGCGATTAGCGAGGTGACGGGACCGCATACCTATGACCGGTTCGCCAAGTTGCATCTTTCGGCATTCGCCGGGCTGCAATACCTGCTCACGCGCAAGGGGCCGGTGGCGTCGAGCCTGTTTGAAACAGGTGGGTTTTGGTACGCCGATCCTGACGCGCGTTCGCCCGATATTCAGATGCATCTGGGGCTGGGTACCGGGATCGAAGCCGGAGTTGAGGCGATGCCCAATGGCGGCGTGACCCTGAACGCATGCTTCCTGCGCCCCCGGTCTAGGGGTTCGGTTCGGCTACAGAGCTCTGACCCGGCGGCGATGCCGTTGATCGACCCGAACTATCTGGCCGATCCCTATGACCGAGAGATGTCGATCCGGGGTCTGAAACTTGTGCAAAACATCCTCGCGCAGGATGCGCTGAAACCGTACATTTTGGCGGAACGTCTGCCGGGGCCGGATGTGCGGACCGATCAGGATTATTTCGACTTCATCTGTGTGCATTCCAAAACTTCGCACCATTGCGCAGGCACGTGCCGCATGGGCAGCGACCAAGAGGCCGTGCTTGACCCACGTCTTCGGTTCAACGGGATTGAGGGGCTGCGTGTCGCGGATGCCTCGATCATGCCCAGTGTCAATTCATCTAATACCAACGCTCCGACCATCATGATTGCAGAGAAAGCTGCGGACATGATCAAACAAGATCAGGGATTTACACAATGATCCGCCATATCGTGCTGACCAAGTTTCGCCCCGACGTGACCGAGGAAACGGTTGCGGCCATCTACGCCGGCCTTGCTGATGTGGCAGAAACACTGCCCGGGGCCAATGGGTTCACTGGCGGCCGAAGTCAAAGCCCTGAACAGATTGAGCGCGGCTATATGCATGGCTTCGTGATCGACTTTAATGATTGGGCGGCGCTGGAAACCTATCAAAACAACGAAACCCACAAGGCGCTGGGCGCGCAGTTGGTCAAGAACGCGATAGGCGGGATCGACGGCATACTGGTTCTGGATCTGGAGGTCTGAGGCGATGACACTGATACTGCCAACCCCTGAAGGCGCGCTGCAACCTTATGCGTTGACCGGAACCCCCTTGGTGCCCCGTGCGCCGCAGGTGCCACTGACACGTACCGCGTTTGCTGCGGCGCATGTCGTCTCAGACCCGCTGGCTGAGAGCAACCCCTGGACAGGTCGTCCGGCGGTGGATTGGGATACGACACTCAGCTTTCGGCAGGGGCTTTGGGATCAGGGTCTTGGTTTGGCCGAGGCTATGGATACCGCGCAGCGCGGCATGGGTGTGGATTGGGATACCGCCCTGGAACTGATCCAACGTACAATGGCCGCTGCCCGGGCGCACCCGCTGTCCCCACGCGTGGCATGCGGGGCAGGGACGGACCACGTGCCGCTTGGCGCGCTGAACACGGCGGACGAAATCCTGTCAGCCTACGAACATCAGGCCGAGGCGATTGAGGCCGCCGGCGGGCAGCTGATCCTGATGGCGTCACGTGCTTTCCCGGCGATCGGCGCTGGGCCGGACATTTATCACGACGTCTACCGTGTTTTGATCGATGGCGCGTCAGAGCCAGTCATACTGCATTGGCTGGGTGACATGTTTGACCCTGCACTCAAAGGGTATTGGGGCAGCACGGATGTTGCTGCGGCCAGTGACTTTGTTCTGTCCCTTATTGCCGAGAACCCGGGCAAGGTGGATGGCATCAAAATTTCACTGCTGGATCAGGCGCATGAAGAGTCGTTTCGCAAGCGCCTTCCGGATGGCGTACGCCTCTATACGGGCGACGATTTCAACTATGCTGATCTGATTGCCGGAGATGGTACGCATTTTTCGCACGCGCTGTTGGGTATTTTTGCCGCAATCGCCCCAGCAGCCAGCCATGCACTTGAAGCTCTGGCGATGGGGGACATGGACCGCTACCACACGCTGTTTGCGCCTACGGTCCCTTTGAGCCGTGAGATTTTCCGGGCACCGACGCAGTTCTACAAAGCAGGTATAGCCTTTCTGGCATGGCTGAACGGTGCGCAGTCGCATTTCGTGATGCCCGGCGGTTTCCAGTCCAGCCGCGATATCTGCCACTATGCGCAGGTGTTCCGGCTGGCGGATCAGGCGGGTTTGCTCTTGGACCCGGATCTGGCAAAGGAGCGCATGACCACATTGCTGGTCCTGCACGGAGTAGACCAATAACCTGAATGCGTAGACCGACGATCATAGATGTGGCCAACAAGGCAGGCGTGTCGAAATCGACGGTCAGCCTGGTATTGCGGGGTGGCGCGCAGGTCAAGCCCGAGACCAAAAAGCTCGTCCACGCGGCGATGAAAGAAATCGGTTATGTCTATAACCGTTCGGCAGCCAATCTGCGCGCGTCCGGGACGGCACTGATCGGGTTGGTGATCAATGACCTGAACAACCCGTTCTTCACGGAATTCGCCACGTCGCTGCAAATGGCGCTGGGTTCGCGCGGCTATGCGGTGGTGGTGGCAAATACCAACGAGGATGCAACGATACAGGATCAGGTCGTCGCGGCGATGTTAGAGCACGGGGTCTCGGCCCTGATCGTCTCACCTGCTTATGGGGATGTATCTGAAACCCTAACCGCTTTAACGCGCGCCCAAATTCCTGTCATGCAGGTCCTGCGTCAGGTCAGCGACGATACCGCGCGCTTTCCCTTCCTATCCCCGGATTATCAAGACGGCGGGCGTGTCGCCACGCGCCACCTGATTGCGTCAGGCGCGCGCCTTATCGCATTTGTGGGTGGGCTGGATGGGCGACAAGTCACGCAGGAGCGGGTTTCGGGGTATTTGGAGGTGATGTCCGAACACGGGCTTTCGCCTTTGGTGCTGTCCGGCCGAAGCAGCCGGTCTTTTGGACACCGTACCGCTGTGCAATTGTTTCGCGACCATCCCAGTTGCGACGCGGCCTTGTGCTTTAACGATCTGGTGGCGTTTGGCATGATCAACGCCTGTCACGAAGCCCGCAAGGATATTGGCACTGATTTCCAGATCATCGGCTTTGACGACATTCAGGAAGCCGCCGAGTGTTGGCCGACCCTGTCCACAGTCCATTGCGGCGTGGAGGCGTTTGGCAAACAGGTTGCCGACACGGTCTTGGAGTGGCTGCAGAACGCAACGGTGCCACCGCCCAGTACCCGCACCGCAGTTCGCCTGATTCAGCGTCAGACAACGAAGCAGGGAAGGTGAAAGCACATTTCAAAAGGGCTTTGTGACAACGGTAGCAATAGATACCGATGCGCCAAGGGTCGAGAAGTGTAGATGGTGTTTGCCCGCTCAGTGGGTCCGGGTGCCGTCTTAGGCAGATGGTTTGCCTGCACGTTCGTGATGGCTAAAGATCAACTGCCCAGATTTGAAGTCTGACCGAAAATCAGCCAATCTGCCGGACAGGGCGTGGTAAAACCCGATCAGTCCCGGCTCAACCTGCCGCGCCTGCGCGACGCAATCCTCACAAGTCTTTTCGATTTGTTCCTGCGGGTGACGGCCCCGAATGGATTCGATCAGCTGTTGATGGGTTGTTTCCAATCTTTGGAAGGCAGGGGTTTCCAGCATCTCTTGGTTGCCGACCAGCACGAACACGGGCTCAAGGTCGGTTCTGCCTTTCAGGTCGATAAACCCGGCTTCCAACATCGCCATGTGGTTCCTCGTTTTCTCGTACACCGAAGTGGAAACGAGAATGTCATAGTCGACATGTCGGCAGCTTTGTTCGATCCGCGCGGCAACATTCACCACATCCCCGATTACGGTGTAGTTGAACCGGCGTTTCGATCCGATATTGCCAACGCAGGCCCGTCCGGTTGCGCAGCCTGTTGCCAATGCAATCGGTGGTCGCCCCTGCATCACCTCTGACGCATTGAAATTCACTAGGGCCTGACGCATCAACAACGCGGCTTCAGCCGCGCGGCGCGGGTGATCTTCGACTGGCAAGGGGGCATTCCAGAATGCCATGACCGCATCGCCGATGAACTTGTCAATAGTGCCACGCTCCCGCAGTATCTGGTCGCCAACCTGAGAGAATAACTGGTTCAGCAAGGTCACAAGATCGGTGGCCGAGACGGATTCTGACAACGGGGTAAAGCCCCGAATATCCGAGAACATAACCGTGATCTCCTGCGTTGAGCCGCCCAGTTGCAGTTGATGTCCGCTTCCTTCCATCTCATCCAGAATTTCGGGGGCGACATAGTGGGAAAAGATCTGCCGGATGACGCGCTTTTCGCGCTCAGTTGATACAAACAGATACCCTGCCAGCAGACCGAAATTGGCCATGCCCCCAAGCAGGGGAAAGGTCACATCGAACAGGACCAACTGGTTCTGAAACGCCAGCCAGCTGATACCAAGCACAACAGCCGCTGATGCTCCGCCTGCGACAAACGATGCCACTGCGCCAAACCGTGCCATGACGGCCGTTACCACAAGGCCCAAGATGACAAAGGACAGTATTTCAAGGGCCGCAGTGACGTCAGACCGGCTTAGCATTTCACCGGTCAGGACCTGTTCCAGGATCTGCGCGTGGATGGATACACCTGGAACGGATTCGCCCAACGGCGTCTGATGCCTGTCGAATAATCCCGCCGCCGATGTGCCGACAAAAATGATCCGCCCTTCAATTTCGGCGCGCAGGTCAGGGTTGTCCCCCGGCTGCATCACATCATGCGCCGATAGATACAGGTCTTGATTGTCACGTCTGTATTTTATCCAGACCTCACCATTCTCGGTCGTTGGCAAGCGAAATTGACCGATCTCGAGTGCCAGCATGATGCCGGCTTCGTCCGGTGTGCCCTCGACAATGATCACGGGCTCGCCCATGGCGACGCGCAACGCTTCGACGCTCAAACCCGGTAACGCACCGTCCGGCCCGCCCCACAAAACGGGAACTCGGCGCACAATGCCTGTTCCACCCAAGGGTGAGACATTGACTCCTCCGATACCTGCAGCCGTACGGTCCAGAGGAACTGCGGGTGGCGTCCAGTGAGGGACAGTGATCAGACCCGAGGTTGGTGCTTCACCGATTTCTATTATCCCGGCCAATGGCGTCACGCGCCTGCCATGGGCGGTTTGCCGGGCTGCCGCACCCAGAACGACAGGCCAATTCGCGATTTCCATCCCGAACATCATGTCATAGTCCAGATGCTTTGCGTGATGCTCGACCGTCAAAACACCTGACAGCGCCGGATCGTTCAGCAGTCGGGCGGGCGAAAACCTGTCTGGTTCGATAAACAGCATGTCAAAGGCGATAGCGGCAGCGCCATATTCGCCCAGGTTTTGGACCATCTGCGCCAGCAAAGTGCGGGGCCAAGGCCATTGCCCCCAAGTCGCAAGTGACTGCTCGTCGATATCCACCACGCGAACTGGCAAGTCAGGATTGTATTCCCGAGGTGAAATGCGCTGCAGAATGTCGAAGTAGACCAATCGTGTCATGCGCACAGGGTAAGGATCAAGGACCCGGATGAAGCACCCGAACAGGATCAGACCCAGCCCGACCAGCTGAAAAGCGCGTCTTTGCCCTGCGCGTTCCCTGGGCTTTCCGGTCACGTTTGCCTCCGATTATCCTGGCCAGCCCTGACGGGCCATCACCTACGGTACGCGTTTCAAGAACCTCGGCAGCGTCCGAACTGGCGGCATGAACAAGGGGCTTTACTGCCCCTGGCCGCTATTGCCCCCGTTACCACCAGCGCCGCCGCTGCCAGCCCCGCCACCAAAGCCATCTGTGCCGCCGCTGCCGATTGTGCCGCCACTGCCAGCACTTCCGCTGCCTGATCCGCCACCGATTGAGCCGCCTCGGCCATTCCCAGTGCCGCTGCCCGTTCCGACATTGCCACCTGTTCCGGAATCACTGCTGCCATTTCCGCCAATGTTTCCGCCGTTGCCGTTGCCGCTGCCGGTGCTTCCACCGACGCTGCCGCCATTGCCGCTGCCGGTGCTGCTAGGGCTGGTGCTACCTGACGACGCACGAGCCTCGTTTTGTGGCGCGGATGCAGCGGCGCTTTTAACTTCTCCCCGCTCAGGGGTAGAAGCACGCGTTTCCGATCTTTGCTGAAGTGGAGGCACGGCGTCCCGCCCGCAGCCTGACACATCTACTTGCAGCGGTACTTGCAACTGTTGTTGCGATTGAACAAATGGAAAGCCATTTTTCACCGCCTTTTCATAGCTTTCCTCGTCGGTCGGACGACCGATATTCCCGCTTTGTGTGGTGGCAAGAAGGCTGCATTTCCGCCCCGTTTCCTGACAATTTCCACTCTGCCCGCACATCTCGACACGACCCTGAAGAACCATCATGGCACTTTGCGTGCCTGGTACGACCCAAAGGTCAAATGTCGTTCCCCTAACGGCCATGGTCGCGGTGGGTGTCTGGATGGAGTAGGCCCGTTTTTTGCTTTTGCCTGAGATGAAGCGGAAGCTGCCGCCCAGGGCCTGAATTGCAAAGTTCTTGGCCTTCCTGTTTCCGCGCAGCATTGTCACATCCAGTTGCATGCGCGCATTTGGGCCAATCGCAATCTTGGTTTCGTCATCAAATACCAGTTGAACCAAACCGCTGCCATCGGTTGAGATGGCATCCCCGGACGCAACGGTCATGCCTGCGCGCAATGGTTGCGACTTCCCGGCACGGGTTATTTGCGCACCTTGTTCGACACCGATGACTTTTCCGATATTGGCTGCAACCGACGAAGGGAGCAGCAAAATACAACATATTACCAGTATAGTTCTTAACCAGGCCAAACCACACGTCCTTCCCCCACAGATAGGTACAGAGCGCATCGCGCCCGCCGCTCGGTTTGTGCCTCAAAACACTCTAAATACTGACTTCAGAATTAATAAATATATACAAATATGTCCTAAATACCGTGCCGTTTGCAAGGTTTTCTACCAAACCGGCCGAGTTTATTCGGAAAGACGGGGCATTTTGCGTGAAAGCTAACTAAGTGAAGAGGCAGCAGTTATCATGGCGTGCAGCGGACTTCCTTTGAAGAACGTGGAAGTGCAAGAATGGGGCGATTGTATTTTTGACGAACCCAACTACGGTTTTCATATTGAGTCACGAATTTGGGGTGAGTGAATAGAGGTTCTATCCAAAGCAACTTGTGTGCCCCGGCAACCTGCCACTTACCAACCTGATCTTGGCTCCAAAAACAGCTTTTTGCCCTGATCGGACTGCAACTGTGTGCGGAAGTCCCAGCCGTGCTCAAGAAGGTTTTCTGGCAGATCGGCTGGGACCAGCTTGGCATACTTCAGCGCCATATCCAGTTCATTCGTCTACCGGGCCAGTAACAGCAGTGCGACCCGCGCCACTGCGGGATGTCGAGGTGATCTTTGGCATTGGTTCGGGTGCTCACAATACCTCATCTTGTGTTAAGT
Organism: Ruegeria sp. YTSA135; assembly: GCF_059610165.1. NCBI lineage: Bacteria > Pseudomonadati > Pseudomonadota > Alphaproteobacteria > Rhodobacterales > Roseobacteraceae > Ruegeria > Ruegeria sp. YTSA135. Next base: position 36,427 of record NZ_JBXWNC010000015.1, read on the forward strand.
TCCTTGTAGGCAAGAAGAAGATCATCCACCTGATCAAAGAACCGGATTTGGTCGCCCTCCAGTAGCAGGCCGCAGTCGCAATACTGCGCAATTGTGCCCGGAGAATGCGATATAATGATGATCTGGCTTTTTGCGAGTTTGTCTTGAAAGACGGCCTTGCTTTTTTTCTTGAAGTCCTCGTCCCCAACGGCTGTAATTTCGTCGATAAGATAGACATCGAAATCGATGGCCATGCTGAGCCCAAAGGCAAGTCGTGCTCGCATGCCGCTCGAATAGGTCTTGATTGGAAGACGTAGAGATCGACCCAGCTCTGCAAATTCGGTCACGTAGGAAATCACGCGCTCCGTGTCCTGCCCATAAATTCGTGACACGAAGCGGATGTTCTCGATTCCGGTCATACTTCCGTTGAAACCGCCGGCAAAACCCAGAGGCCATGATACGCGCGAGGTTCGGTAGACATGGCCAAAGTCCGGCGGCTCGATCCCGGCCATCAGGCGCATCATGGTCGACTTACCAGCGCCGTTCCTGCCCATGATCCCGACGTTCCGATTCACCGGGAACTCGAACGAAAAGTCAGTCAAGATCGTTTTCTTTACGCCCTTCACCCGGTAGAATTTACTGACATTATCAAAGGCAAGCATTCAGTACCTCGAACGCCGGAAAAATCGCTCACCCGCAAGGCCAAGTAGCAGCATGGCCGTGCCGACCCCGACAGGATAACAAACATCAAGTATCATTGAGTTGTAGTTCGAGTAAAACCCGTACCGGAACCACTCGACGAGGTGCAAAACGGGGTTCCATTGCAACACTTCTCGCGCCTGAGGTGGCAACTGGCTGGGGACGTAGAAAATCCCAGAGATGAAAAACAGCGGCCGCGTTAGGATCTTTTCAATATGGGTCCATATGTCCCACAAAGAGGAAATAACGGCGTTAAGTGTGCCAAACCCAAGTCCAAGAAGCCAGGTAGCATGGAAGGCCAGGATCACCTGCTCGGGCCTGAACGGAACTGAGGCCAGACCCAACGCGATCAAGGTTGCGTAGAAGATGGCCATGATGAGAGTGTAGGTTGCCGCGACTAGAAGGGCTCGTGCAAAGAGAGTGTCCACATCCTTGATGATCGGGTATGTCAGCAATGCCCGGTTCGCATCAAATACAGTCATAAGCTTGTTCGACAGCTCGTTGAAAAAGTGCAGGGTCAAGATACCTGTCGCAAAGAAAAGCGCGAGACTGGACCCAAACGGTGGCTGGCGATCAGCGATACTGAAAATGAACACGAGTAACCCTATACTGGCCGTCGGTGTAATGATCGCCCAAACATACCCGAATGGCGATGTACCAAAGGTCGCGCGGGTTTCCCGAAGCACAAGGCTCACGATAACCCGCGTCTGAAGCTGCAGAAGCTCTGACGTACCAACTAGCTTCATGTCAGATGGTCTCGCACCGAATAGGTGAGAAGGGCGCCGATACCCCAGATCGCAATCAAAGAAAAACCGATCACAAGGAGATTGCGAAGACTGCGGGGATACTCTGCGGACTCAGCAACCTGAGGGCGGAGATGTATGGCAAGATATCGTTGCTGTCGGTCCGCATCTCGTCGGGCTTGTTCCAGCGACACGAGGGCGGAGGCGTAAGCTTGTTGAGCGAGGCTGCGTTCCACTTCGAGCTCTTCGTAGAGCGCCAGTTGTTGGGTAACGGCGCTCACACCTGCTGTGCTCAGAACATCGTTCCCAATCGCCTGCCGACGCTCTAAGATTTGTGCTTCGAGCGCGTCGGCGGTACGACGCAAGGCCGCCAAGCTGGGCGCGTTGTCGTCGAGGGTCTCATGCAAGGCAGCGATGCGTGCATTCACATCAATGAGCTTTGCTTCAAGGCTCGCGATGAGTTCGATCTCTAGGGCCGCGCTTGCAGAGGGATCCACCGATTGCTCGGAAGCACGGAAATCCCGGATCGCAGACAAGGCGTTGCGAAGCCGGGCTTCTTGCAAATCGACTTCCTCACGCGCGAATCTGAGGGCGTCACTGCGGGCGTTTGCCGAAAGATCATTTACCAATGTCTGGGTTAACTTCAGTACAACAGCAGCGATTTCGCGCGCATGTTCTGGGCTGAAGGACTGCACCTCGAATTCGATTATGCCTGAAGCCGGGTCAAACTGTGTGTGAATACGCCTTTCCCAGTATCGCAGAAACTCTTCGACCGTTGCATTCGGCGCAAGCCGTGCAAAAAAATCAATCTCGTTGGACGAATAAGCACCTCGCAGATCAATTTGCTGATCCACTGCTTCCACCAATTCACGGCTGGCGAGATAACTAAGCACGATATAGGAGTCAGATGTGGTCGATCCGGAACTGGCAAGACCGGTCAGGGCGCCGATGCCGTCGATGCCAGCACTCGTGTCGATGCCTCGGATGGAGAAACCTGCGCGGGCGGCATAGCGGTCGGTGGCAATTGCCGCGTAATACACCGACACCAAGAAGAACGGTAGCAGCACGCAAAAAACGAATGACCACATCAGGTTGCTGGGTGCGTGTTTCTTTACGGGATGCACCGGGTCCATTGAAGAGGTATTGCTCAGCGATAGCACCCGTCCCTTTTTTGAGGATTGATCTGTGTTTGTATGAACCATCATCGCTACCTTCCTTTGAGCTTCAGCCAGGAGAGAATGGCAGCACGCAGAGCTTTTCGTTGCCAGGTTCGGGTTGCTGGACCGTTCTTTGCGATCTCCGCGAGTTTTTCCACGGCCTCCTCGGCCTCAACAAAGCAGTGGCGGTCGTAGTTGAAATACCGAGGATATTCGATAAGGGCGCCATACACCAACTCATCCACGGTCAGACGGCGTGTGCGGCGCGGGCAAGTCAGCCGGTCTTCTGTGAGGCCCCAACCCGCATAGAATGGAAGCCCGTGGCAGACGACTTTTGTACCTCGGATGAGAGCTTCGAACCCCATCAAGGAGGTCATGGTGTGAACCTCATCAACCTGCGCGAACAGTTGGCCCAGGGAAACGGGCTCCACAAGCAGTTCATCTGCGATGTCAGATGAGAAGTGCTCCCCCGCCCCGCGCATGCGTAAACCTGCAACGACATCAGGATGGGGCTTGTAAACGATGTAGGCTTCCGGGTTTTCATGCCGAACGCGCTTGAGCAGTTCAATGTTGGACTTCACGTCCGGCGAGCCAAGCCTAATTGAGGCATCAGTTTCGACCTGGCCGACCACGACGATCACTGGTCTCCGACTTTCGGGGCGGTTCCAAGCCTGTGTGCCCAGGTTGTATTTCGTGACGTCTAACTGAACAATCTTCGCGCGTAGCGCGTGGGCACGCGTGATCGACCGCTCATCCGGCTTTTCCGCCTCGAGAATGAGTTCCAGACGTGAAGGACGCGAGGCGTCGAAATAGATCCCGATATCATCAATGACCAAAGAAAGCGGTCGCACCAGATCTGCGCCAAGGCCCGAGGAACGTAAAAAGCCGTCCTCGATCCGCAGTATCGTTTTATTGGTGGATACGGACGGTGATGTAGCGCTTCCCCAAAGCGCTACAGTAGACGAACAGTGTTCGGTCGACGTTTTTCGGGGACCTGTTGCAAATGTAACGTCAGACCCCTGAAGAAAGCTCTTGATAAAGGGCCGTTTCCAGCGCGAAAAACCGTAGGCGATAATTTTCTGCGAGAATTCGGTTCTTTTGCGTCTCTGTAACCCAAGGAGCGTGAATGTTCGCTCTGCCGCGCAAGGCGCTTTCGTGACTGGGTCAATGTAGTGTGTATATCTGACAAGCGCCGCGTGTACGAGCTGCTCAAGTTGAATGGGATGCCTTCGGGCGGGTGCAGGTAATTCATCGACTGTAAGTCCCCACCCAGCGTAGAAAGGCATTCCAAAGCATCTCACAGGTTTACCCCAGATCAGCGCCTCGAAGCCGACCTGCGAGGTCACGGTGTAGACTGCGTCTGCATGTTCGATAAGCCGGGATGGGTGTGACACGTCTGCAAGGATTTGCACCCGATTGTTTGCGCGAAGAGCGGCAAGCTCGAAATATCCCTTCTTGCCACTGGTGACGACATCAGGGTGAGTTTTCAGGATGATGTCATGGTCTGGATATTCGGCAAGTGCTGCTTGCAACATGTTGGAGAAGCTTTCGTTCGTTGCCCCACCATAGACAATTGAGGCATCCCCGAAGGTCTGATCGCATACGAGAACGTAGCGCGCCGGAAGTTCACCGGAATAATCTCGTTCTGCATTGTACTTGGAAAGTCGTTGCGAGCGCCAGATTGCCATCAGCCTGCGCGCTCTCGAAATATCTGACTCTGAAAGAACTTCTTGCGTAAGTTGCTCCAAATCAGATGGAATGGTGGAATCGTAATAGATGCCGGATGTGTCCAGAACGAGAGAAAGAGGCTGATCATCACGTCCAAGCGATCGAAGAAACCCATCTTCAATAAGAAGGGCCTTTCGGCCGAAGCTCGTAGCCAAAGCAGTAGCTCGGCGACCCGAACATTTCCGGCCCCAGCCAAGCACCTTATCGCCCTTGAGCGCAAGCAGACGACTATAGAAAACAGGAGGCTCGCCAAGTATCGAATGTAACGCCGCCGAGCGCGTCAGTGCAAGGCTTGTGCAGGCATATCTTGTTGTCATCGGTGCCATAGCCGTCCGCATGCATTGCAGACACCATGACGGAGCGGACAGGAGGCGGGCACGCCATTTGCGAGTCGGGGCTAGAAGCCGCGGCATTTTCTTAGCCATCAGCGCAACCAACCGATCTGTGAAGCCAACGCTGCGTATAAGATTCCGTGTACGCTGTGCGGCGTGGATCGCTCGGCTGCCTTAAACCTCCGGTAGAAATGCACGCAGTTAATGATCCGAGCTTTTCTGCCGCGAAAGTCAATGGCTGGCGAAGTCGGAGCCAATGCCTTCTGGAATAATGATTGCGAAGACGAAAAAAGTACTCACTATCTGCTCCAAACCTTTCTTCTTCCCAAATTCCACACTCTCGTAGAACCTGGTTCTTCCTAAAAGTGAGTGAGCTCGTATTCAGGCGCTGTAGTGGGTAAACTTCACGCCGCGCAAAGATTCCATCCTCTGCAATTCTAACCATATCGGAAATCGAAAAGAGGAGACGCTTATCTCGCAGCATGGGGCGGACCTGACGCTCGATCTTCTGGACATGCGCAAAATCATCGGAATCATGAATGGTGACGAATTCTCCGGAAGCCTCCTTCAAAGCTGTATTTCTTGCCGCGTAAGCGCCATAGTTTCGTCGCAAATGTATTACCCGCACGCGCGGATCACTTTCCGCAAATTCTTGAGCGAGGCTCGCTGTGTTGTCGGTGGAACCATCATTTACAATGATTACTTCTAAGTTGAAATAGCTTTGCTGCAGAAGGGACGAAATACTCATCTTTAGGTCGGTTTCAGCATTGAAAGCCGGAACAATGATGGACACCAGAGGACCACTAAATGGTGAAGAATCATCGTCATTTTTGATTGAATCGAGACGAAAGTCTGATCCACGGTTCTTAAGACGGATGGCGGCCAAATCAAACTCAGCCATTTGTCGATTTACAGCTGCCAACTTAGCATTGGTAGTAAGGGCGAGATTTGCCTTGAGGAAAAAATGCCCAGCCACAACATCTCTACGCCGAGGTGGATTGCTTCGCTTAAATTCAGTACGGGCCAGGTCCTCTTTGCCAAGCACGAAGTGTGCCGCAGCACGCAGGTCGGATGTGTTTTCGATCCCTTCACACAGCTTTTGAGCAAGACTTGGGATAAACTTGACGACTCCGCGCGCCGCCTCGATGGCGTATCGCGGCTCTTTTTTTAGCTTTTCGAGATGTTCACTGACAAAAGCTTCGCACTGCTCAAATCGACCCATCGCAGCGAATGACAAGGAGATTGCTGCGATTTCAGGTGATCTTTTCGGCAGATAATCCTCCGCCAGTTCAACGACTTTTTGATAACACCCTAACCGATACCAAGCGTATATGCAGGCAGAAACGCTCGGTACGTTGGCATCTTGTTGCAACTGGATGACGCGCAGGTAATCATCTTTGCGCACTGCCAAAGAGGTTTCGATAGACCGGACAACACGGTCAACAAATTCTGTTGGGTTTATTGTAATCATGAATGTGGGCGCAACCGAAAGTAAGCCCGGACCATGAAAGATCGAGAATCCAGAAAGAAGGCTGTCCGATCACGCCCATACTTCTTGAACTTCTTTTCGCTTCGAACTAATTTTCGGACCAACCAAACCTCCAAAGCACGCTTCTTTTGTTCTTCTTTGGTCTTCATGTCCTCAATCATGCGGGTCAGCGTGGCGCTCTCTTTAAAGCGCGTTTGGCGCTCATTTGCGATCTCTGCCTTGTATCGCGTTTCCGTCTGCTTGGCGTGAGTTTGGGCCGTCTCCAGCGCGGCCTCAAGTGCCACCATGCGCGTGGTGAGATTCCTCACCTCAGTTCGCGCGTCCTCCGCTATTTTTGTTAGCTCAGCAGTTTCTGAAAACCTTACTTCTTGCTCGGATTTAAGCTTGTCATGAAGTAACGACTTCTCGCGCCCCAACTCAGATAATGCTTCCTTGTGAGTTGCCTCAAGCGCGCCGCGCGCCGCCTCAACAGTCGCCAGCTGATCTCGCAAACCATCGGCTTCCCTACGCGCGCTCTCCAACTGCTGTTCAGCCTCGCCCAGGGCCAGTTCGTGAGCCACTTCCGCCGCAACCCGCGCTGCCTCAACGGCCGCCAACTGATCTCGAAGGTCATCGGCCTCAGCACCCGCAGCCTCCGACCGCTGCTCAGCCGCGACCAGCTCCTGTCGATAGGCCACCTCCATTGCTGCCTGAGCGTTTTTCGAGGCGGCGATTGTGGCGTCGGCGGCCTCTAATTTTTCAACTGACAACAGTTCTTTCTCTGCAAGTTCATCTACTTCGGTCTGCAAATGGAACACTAGACCTTTTAGTTCAGTCATCTTGCGCATTTGCTGCGCCCACGAGTGCTGCAACTCCGTGATTTCTGCTTCAGTAGTCTTTCTTGAATCTTGCGCGGCTCTCGTGACCTTCTTCTGCTTCTCGACTTTTTGTTCGGCCTCGCAAGCCCTTTCTAGTGCGACCAAACTACTACCAAGGCGCCTAAAAACAGTTTCGACTTCGACCGGAGCGCGTCCTTGCTGAGCTGTTGCTAAAAGCGCAGTCAAACGCGGCGGTAAGTGGTCGCCAAGGGCAATCACCGTTAGTCCGGCGCCTTGGTGCAATTCAATGGATCGAACCGAACCGAACCGCTCGATCACCTGAACCGAAAACTCGTCTTCATAGGGAGAGCCACGAACTCCGTGCAACACAACCACGCCAGTCTCAGCTACCAATTGAAAAAGATCACTGAAACTGGGTAACTCTCCTGAGTTAAACCGTTCTAGGTCAATGAAAAGCAAATCTGTGCTGCCTCGATCAACATACGAAAAAATGTTCTTGATCGGATTGCATACGGTCAATTCAGATAGACCATCGTAGAAGTAATCGACGTGCTCGAGCAATTTCTTGGGAGGTATAGTCGTGACAGACTTGCCAGCCTCGTCTAACCAACGGTCATACCCTTCACAGCGTGCGCTTAGGTTAAGTTTGTCAATCGCTTGGCAGAATGCGAAATGAACGAGCCCGTCCCCTGCACCCAGCACGACTATGCGGCTTGGTTTAATCACGCTAGAGAGCCAGAAAAGGAACGGGATATGTGCTAGCGCCGGTGCGTTGCCGCGAAATCGCGGCCGCCAAAATAAACTAGGTAACAGCGCTAGAGAGAAAATCTCACTTTCAGGCAGTGCGGGGTAAGAGTGTTCCACATGTTCAGCTACGTTAGTTTTGCTCATGACCCATCCATTATTGCGGTATGTGCAACGTTCTTCGACGCGCTGGCCGCCTTGTTTTCTTTTGCTTCTAAACCTGCGAGGACCCACAACTTGTCGCCGAGCTTTTGGACGGTACAAGAAAAAAGTTTACCAATTTCGGCCGCTTCACTTTCGTCATGGGCGGTGAGTACAATCACAGGCGGATCGGTCGCAGTGTCGGCAATCGTCTGAACTGCTCCCAGATCGGCGCCAGCTCCGCATACGATCACTTCAGGGGTATACTTCTCCAGTATTGATACCGTGCCTTTATTCAATTCGATGCACAGAATTTCTGAGGGCAGACGCTGGGCAAGCAGCGCATCAATCTGTGCGCGCCGTGTAGAGTTGCCAGGAATAAACGTGACAAGACGGCGCGTGAACATAGCAGAAATCGTGGCAGACAGGTCCTCGTCGATATGCACGGAATTTCGGCTATCGCGCATTAGAGCGATGACCGCGCCTGCATCAGGACTTGCCAGCCAGGTCCCCCCTAGGCCGCCTTCATCTTCTCCGGCACGGGAGGCAAGGCGCGCCAGAAGCGACAGCCCTTCGGCAACAATCTCGTCGACCAAAGCAACATCCATACGATGCACGAACGGGTCGCCCGGTGCTGTTTGCAGGGCTGGAAATGCTGGCTCAAGTCCGAATTGTACACTTAGACGGCGGTTAGATGCTTCAACCGTGGCACGGTGCTGTGCCGAAAGCGGTACGCCCGGCACGGCAAAAAACGCCGGCGTTTCTTGAGTATGGTTTATCAAATATTCTGTCTTGCTTCGCAGAAGCATTTCGAATTCGAGTGCTTCATTTCTTCCAAGATGTTTGGTGACATGGTTCAATCGCCTCTTGCCCTCAATCAAGGGCAGGTATTTCTTGCGCACATTTGCTTGCATCGTTTTGGCCAGATCAGGGTTCGTAATCGGCAAACCACATACATCCGCAAAGGTCAGCACAAGGTCATTTCTTGCCTTAGCCGCATCGTAATTTACCACGACAGTCGATTGCGCGCGGAAAATCGCGGCAAGGTGCACGAGCCGTGCCGCATAGTCGAGTTGGCCAGCTTTGGCGCAATCGTCACAGAAGTCGGGAAAAGACCTTGTTTCGTTTGAGAACCCGCTCAGACAGTTCTCGATATATCGGGACTCGAGCCAACTTGCAGCATGGCGCAACACCGCGACAATCTGAACCTCATAGCCTGAAAAATAGTCCGCAAGCACCTGAAGCTCCAAATCGGGGCGGTTCACGAAAAGATTCTCGGCCGACAGCAAACAGACGGAATGCGGGGTTGCTTGGCGTTCGGTATCAATATCGCCGGTCTGGCCCACTGCCAGCATTCGAACCAATTGCAAATGTCCCGCGGTCCGCTCCTGCGCGAAGGGATTGGCGCGCGCGAAGCCGATCTCAGGCACCCATACTCCATGTGCCCGCAGGGCTACGCGCTCGGCGTCGAGGTAGTTCTGGATTGCGGTACTTCCCGCCTTGGTCTGGCCAACGTGCAGCAACAGCAAGGGCTTGGCGGTCGTTGCACTTAAGGTAGCTGATGAGCGACCAAGCCGCGTCCGAGAGGCAGTTGGCGGAGGCTGATCTTGCAAAGGCGCTACGACTGTAGAAACGTGATCAATGGATGTCATATTGAAGATTTGCCATCGGATTATACTTCTGGTGCGGCCACGCCAACGTGCGCCGTATGCGGCGCGTGCGAATTAAAGGCGCCTGTCTCCGTGGATTGATCCAGTTTTTCCTCGTCACAAATCAGTTCAAGGTCATCCTCTTTGCGTGGTCCGCCAGCGCCAAATTCTTCGGCCAGTGGGCCCGAAAAGAAATGTTGCATGACGTAATCGACACCAAATTGACTGACGTTGCGCAAATCAGGCTCGAAAAACATAGCGCGTGACGGATGCGCCGAGATGATCTCGTAGGAGGGGAAATAGTGGATATCGGAGACATCTTCGGCCAGCTCCCCAGCCACCGCACGAAGTACTGACTTGGAATAAGTTGTCGCTACAAGAACATGGTTTTCTGTCGCCGTTGCAGCAAGCGGCACGGGCGAGACCGTCAGCAGCATGCGCGCTCCCGGGTTTACATCCCTCAGTCGGTCCCAAAAGGCCAGCATGTCGGCGCGGATTTCAGTGGCGCGCAGGTTGCGGAAAACATGGCGCTTCGGGTCATATGTGCCAGCCACGGTACCAGGGGCGGCAGCAAACATGGTCCCGTCATCAGTACTTTCCCAGCCCTCCGTCAGGCCCAAGGTAAAGACAAAGACGTCGAGCTCGGCAAACATCCGGCGCACCGCGGCAAGGTGCCGCGCGCGCAATGCCAGGACGGTGTTGGGACTGTCCTGACCCACCGGATCGACGCTGGCGCGTAGCGCATCGTAGAAACGCTCGTCTTTCTCCCAGACCCGCTCCATGGGTGTGCGGGTGCCATAGGCCTCGTCGAACAGCTGGATCAGCTGACGAGTGGTGTAGACGTTGCCGTATCGGCATGAAAACACGCCATAGCCCCACTTTCTCGCCTCAGAGGCTGACGAAAAGACGGGCGGCGGGGGCTCCATATCCATGAAGGCGGCGCCACGGGCGGCCAGGTTGTTGCCGATATGTTGGGCAAAACAGCTGCCGGCCGTGGCGATGCGATCTGTCTTCACCAGTGGCATCGGCTGCCACATATTGGCGAGCTCAGCATAGTGCCGACTGCCTACTGAGGCCCGCCAGAAAGCGCGTTCGGGCTGCGTCTTGTAGGGGTGCGAGGGCGTCGCCATGTCAGACCTCCATCGGTTGGCGAAGATGATAGTCGCGCAGGATGTCTGCGCGGCGAAGATCTCCAGGTGTTGCCGTTCTCATCGACTGTGAAGGACTTAAATTGGGAGCGTCCGCCTTGACTGTCAGAGCATGATGTGTGTCGAGGATGGCCTGACGATCGAACCAAGGAGCAGCGACGACAGCTTTAGCAACGGGATAGTAATATTTGGAAGGGATTGAGTTGCTGTGCCCCTGAGTTCCCCAATACCCACTTTTCAAGATGAAATTATTTGGGTTCTTTAGGCCAGCTTGACAAAATCGTGGCATCTGAGACCCGTAATGACGAGTATCTCCGACGCTTTGCATATAAATCACCATGTTTTCAAAAGCATGATCGTAAGCATCGGCAAGATCCGTAACAACCTGATTGCTTATTTCTTCAATCGACTGGAACCCAGGCCAAGCACCACGCAAATAACTTTGAGTGGCCGACTTGAGATATGTTCTCAAATCAGTTTGTGGGTTGACCGAAATACAAATACTTCCGGGGTCCAATAAGGAGTAGTACAAAGCAGCGAAGCCACCGGATGATCCGCCTAGATAAATCCGTTTCGTCGTCCCAGACCGTTTAAAAATTTCCTGCAGAAGCATTGGCAGTTGAGACTGAAGCGGCATTGAAGCGCCCCCAATATACCAGCCAGAACGAATATTTGTACTTAGCTCAAGGGAGGGATCTGCAATCGAAATTTGATGACATTCCTGCAAATCTGGAAGGAAACTTTGATATCTTGGAATTTCCCTCTTCTGCTGATCAACTGCACCGTGGAAAATCACGATCATGATATCGTTGGTCCCGCGGCGAAATCGGACCGGAACGCGGATGTCTTCAAAACGTAATCTGTGAAAACCGGAGCCGAGATTTTGTTCCAAGTTAAAAACATCCAATTCTAGGTTTTCAGAAAATGCTGTCATAGCACGACCTCAGAAAAATTCATGATTCCCATCCGATACGCCTTGCTCTCAGGGGTTAGCTCCAAACAAGTAACGGCGGAAGTATCAAGCCCAGACAGTCCAGTATGAGCTAGTCTCCGAGCAATGACCCGGCTGGAATAGCGCTCGGTTGCAATCTTTTGAAGTTCGCTCAACCAAGCGACCCGCGCGGCATTGTTGCGGGCCAGGCGCCGGACCAGATCGGCGACCTGATGCGGCTCACAGTATAACGGCAGATCGCCGAAGGTTGCTGCGAACCGCTGTGGTAGAATTACAGGCACACCGGCCAACATGGCCTCTATTATGGTCCGACCGAAGGCCTCGACCAAGGTGCTGTTTGGAAAATAAACAAATGCATCTAGGTTTGACAGGTACTCGTGCGGCTTTATGGATCCGAAATCATGCACTTTCCAGTTAGGTGGCAACTTTCCCAGTATTTTACGAGCTTTGGCCGCCCCACCGAGTATTTGGATTTGGAAATCATCCGAGCCCGGATAGGCTTGTCGTAGGATTCGTCCGTCTTCGTGCCATTTTTCGGCCCCGTCGCGCCCATGCCGCCCAATCCGGAACGGTGCCGACATTTCTGACTTTGGAGCGGCACTGTAAAGGTCTAGGTTGAAGGTTGGGGTCCAATCGGTCTGAGACAGATCGAATTTGCGACCACTTTCCCGAGCATATGTTTCAAGCTCTGCCCTCATCAACGGACTAATTGGGCAGAACGTGATGTGCTTTACAGAAACATTCATGCCTACTTCGATCATTTCCGATACTTGATACACTGATGTGCCATCTGGTCTCTTTGAAGAGTTATTCTTTACGAAGAAGGCGTGATCGGCCGAAATGCGCGGCAGCAGTGAACGAAAGGTTCGCGATGTGATTGTTGTCGGATGGCGGCAAATCAAAACGTCGCATTTGATGGTCCGAACGTCGCTCCAATTGTTCCATGAGGGTAAATAAGGGCGATAGCGTTCAGAGATTGCCTTTCCCAACGTCTGGTCTGATGGACAATGTACTATCGACACTTTCTTTCCCAAATAAAGAAGGAAGGATAACTCGTCGATTGTGCTGGATGCGTTGCCGCCAGGAAACCATGTATTCGTTACCAAGACGACATCTGCTTCGATATCAATTCCACCTCCCATTTCTGAAGCATTGTCCGTGTCGAGTACGGACATTAAACCTGAATCACTTACGCAGATTTCTGCAGGCGCTTCAAACAAGCGCTGTCGGCTCCGCGGGTCAATTCTTGCAGTCGATTTCGTTAGTTTTTTGTGCCACCGAGTGAATGCGTCCCTGTATTGCAAGCGTATCGGTGAAATTGGGTTGTTTTCATTGTACCCAAGAGTGGGATGGTTAGTTAGCCCATCTGGATTGTCCAAGCAGAACATTGTTACGGTGTTGAGTTGTGTTACAGCTTTTTTCTCTATTGCTTCAATCCTGCGCAACAACTCGGAGTCGCCGCTAGTGCGAACTGAATCCCAGCCGCCCAGAACATCACGAAAATACTGAGCTCGAACCATAAGTGAGATTAAAGCACTGCGGCATGCTCCGTCATGAACAAAGCCGCCGATTGGGTTCAGTCTGACGAACTGGCCCGAACCCGCTATCCGCAACATACCCGACATACTTGCGGACAGTTGATTGGCTGAGCAAAAATTAACCTGCTGTGCCAGCCGCTGTGGATGCGCCCAGTCGTCGGCGTCATGCCCGGTGATCCATTCACCTTTCGCCCGGGTCATTGCAAGATTCTTTGAAACATACGGCCCGACATTGACCTTGTTGAGCATGATCTTCACGCGGTCATCACTGGCCGCGATCCGTTGCAACACCGCCCAGGTGCCGTCGGTCGAAGCATCGTCCACAACCAGAAGTTCCAGATTACGCCAAGTTTGATCAAGGATTGAGCGCGCGGCCTTATCGACCGTCTTCTCCGCGTTCCACGCTGGCATGATGACCGAGACCAACGGCCCGCCGGTCACTGGAGACAAAGGAGCACTAGCCAACCGGTCGAAGACAGTTCCCGTTCCCTCAAGCCGGATCGGCGCGACCCCGAAATGCGCCAGATAGCTGTTCAGATGCAGCTGCCAGCCGTCCTCATCGGCTCGGGCCAGCGCCGCATTTGCACGCAAAATCCCGGCCGTATAGGCCAGATCGGAGGGTAGATGTGCCTCAGCCAAGGCAATGGCGCGGGCGTGATCGCCGGCTCGGGCCACCAAGTTCGCGGCTTTCAGAACCCGCTTCGAATTCGGCGCAACCGGTTCTTCCCCGGCCTTGCGTCGCATCCAGTTAAGTCGGGCAATTGGCTCGTGCTGGTCTTTCATCCCGTATGCGGTCCGAATGAAGAGGGTAGAAACGTCCGGCCCCGGATCGCGGTTCAGGCGGTGACCGTAATTCAGGTAGTGCCGAGCAGGATCCATTCCGGTCATATCCACGTCGGGGTACATCCGACGGTACCAGTCTGGATCGAACTGTCCTGAAGCTTGAAGCGCAAAGATTTGCTTTTCCGTGACACCATCCATTGACTTCACAACCTCAAATCACTGTCTGCGATGTCGAACGCGGCCTTCATGTCAAACAGCACTCCGTCGGGGCGGAGCAGGTTGCGTAATCGTCCTGCCCCTTGGGCCACGATGTCACTATGTGGGACGGCAAGAATCACGGCGTCATAGGCCTGCTCGCCCTCCGGCAAAACCTCTCCGATGGTCATCCCGTATTCTTTGCGCACGTCGCGAGGATCTGCCCACGTATCCACGACATCAGGCTCCATGCCCCACTGGCGAAGGTGTGAGACAAGCTCAATGACCTTGGTGTTGCGCGTGTCCGGGCAGTTTTCCTTGAAGGTAAGACCCACGACCAAAACTCGCGCCCCGTTCACTGGAAAGTTACGCCCCACCATCAGCGTCACAAGCCGCACGACTGCATTCCGCGCCATACCATCGTTAATCTCGCGTGCGGTGCGAATGATATCCGGGATGAAGCCGGTGGAAATGGATTTGTGGACCAGATAGTACGGGTCGACTCCAATGCAGTGGCCCCCAACTAGACCGGGGCGCAAGCGAATGAAATTCCACTTCGTGGCCGCTGCGTCCAGAACCTCGTTTGTGTCGATGCCAAGATTGGCAAAAACGATCGACAATTCGTTGACGAGGGCAATGTTCACGTCGCGCTGGGTGTTCTCGATAATTTTTGCGGCTTCAGCAACACGAATTGAGCTTGCCTTGAATGTCCCAGCATCAATGATCTGGCGATAGAGGTCGTCCACGAAGTCGGTGACTTCGGGCGTCGATCCTGATGTCACTTTTACAATTTTGTTGATGGGGCGATCTTTGTCGCCAGGATTGATCCTTTCAGGACTGTATCCGGCAAAGAAGTCTACGTTGTATCGGAGTCCCGACACCCTTTCTATTACAGGGATGCAATCCTCTTCGGTAGCGCCAGGGTAAACGGTGGATTCATAAATGACGACTCCCCCCCGCTTGATGCATCGGCCCACGACCTCGGATGCAGCTAAAAGTGGTTGTAGGTCTGGCGTGCGCGATTTTGTAATAGGGGTCGGCACTGCGACGATGAAGACATCACATTCGTGCAGATCACTTTCAGATGACGAAAACAGAAGTCTTTCAGCTTCTTCAAAGTCGTCAGGATCAAGTTCGTCGGTTATGTCGATACCGGAGGTAAGCTGCTCAATTCGACGATTGTTTGTGTCAAAACCTATTGTCCTAATTTTCTTACCGAAGGCTGCCGCCAATGGAAGACCTACATAGCCCAGACCGATCACACCAATGGTCACTGTATCGCAGGTGGGTACCTGCAAGGCGTCTGAAAATATTTGCGAGTTTTGTGATTGGTTCATGGGTTAGTTTCCTAAAGTATCTACGCTGCGCACCGTTCCCAAAAACGGCGATAGCAAAATCGACATAAAGCGTTCGAAATCAGCCGCATCGGCGGATGCTACATACGTTATGTCGGTTGGCATAAGGTGGAACGCGCTTGCGAAGAGAAGGGCGTCCGGCTGCGAGAAGTCGAACCGATATGCAGTTGCCGCGCTGCCCCCAGCAGAAGGCCGAAAAACAAAAACTGACCGCGTCTGCGCGACTCGTTCGTCGAGACCGCCAACTTCTGCGAGAAGGTAGGCAAGATGTGCATCCTCGACCGGGATTTCTATATTGGCGGGCCGGCTTACACCGCCGTAGACCGCGAAGCGCCGCGCTTCATGAGAGATATTGATCGTGTCACCGGGTAAAATGACGATGTTATTCGTGGGGCTGTCGATGATATCCGAAAGCAAAAGCGACCCGGATGCCGATCCGCGTTGAACCTTTACCCGGATTTCCCAAGGCGCTTGAGAAGCTCCTCCGGTGCTTGCAATGAGATCAAGCAGACGAATACCTCGTGGGGGAATTTCGATGCGTCCAGGATTTCTGACATTTCCCAGCACGGTTGCTGACCGGGATTCAGTCGACGTGATCGCAACAGCGATTTCCGGTTCAACCGCCTGCCCGTAGTAGCGTTCCAGAAGCAACTTGCGAAGTTCAGACGTCGTCAATCCTCGCGCCGCGATGGTGTTAGCATATGGAACTGTGATATTTCCGCTGTTTGAGACCCTTACTTCTAACATAGTCTCGCGATTGCCCGCGGTCGCGAAAAGGCCATCCTCGGCGATCTCCCATATGCGTATCTCGAGTTGGTCACCGACACTGACAACCTCATCTTTATCCCGAAACCCCTGAGCGCGGAACGTCGCCGGAAAGGTTGCATGCACCTCTGATAAGGTCGGCAGCTTGGCAGCGCTCACCTCGACAACTTGAAACGGCAGCGCGTCCTCCGTGACGGCATTGCCGTCAACCGCGACACGGTTGATGTCGTCCGCATCTGGACCAAAGGCTGGCATAGCCGAACAGCTTGCGAGTACGACCGCCAGCGCCGTGCAATATGCCGCTTTACAAAGGTGAGCCTGCGTCATGCGCTTGCCTCTTTTTGAGAACATGACACGCGCTGACCCTGCTGCAGCTTGCCCATAATTCCGGCAATGGCTACCTGCCGGCCGCGCGAGACATAGAAGTCTCCGGGTATGAGGCTCTGCGACTTGAGCACGGCAAAAAACGCGTCGATAAGTCGGCGCGATTTCGCATGTCTGATTTTGAAGAAGCCCGTGACGTCGGCTTCTGACTCGCCCAGCGTCACGATTTCGTCGTGCCGAAACACTGCGTCACCCAAAACCAAAACAGGGATGCCATGGTGAAGCGCCGAAAAAGCCGACGTGGAGTTGATAACGACCATGCCGCTGGACTCTCTGGTCAGATCACCCATGCGACCCGAGTGCAGAACCCTAACGCGGTGGCGTTTCACCCCAAGCTGAGAAGCTTTGCGAAAGATGAGACGTTTGATCTCAGCACTTCTCCGCTCCAGTGGATGCAACTTGAACACCACCCTTTTTTCCGTGGGGCATGCTCGGAGTGCCATCAGACTCGCATTAATGAGCCTTGGTACGGACCAGCCACGCGCCGCCACCTGTAGTTGGCTGTCGCTCGAAACCTGCAACGGGATCAGGAAATACTCCGGACAGCGGTGCAGACCGCGTTTCGTCGGTAACTCGAAAATCCGCGCGGCGAGCCTTCGGAGCAAATGGAAACCCCACCGCGACACCAAGGGAACTATACGTTCACGTTGCCGGTGAAAGAGGTGAACTTCTGACGGCTTGGGCGCGAAATCGCGCGTAAGGTAGTAGGTTGCGGCCCAAAAACCCATGGTCACGAACGAGGATGGCTGAGCCCCAGAGGCCGGGGCAGGATCGGCGGTTCTCCCGCATATAGGCAGGGGTTTGGCATCCCAGGTCGTGAGTGGAGAATGCTGATTATTGCCCCCTAGCTCACAAGTGACATATCCAGATCGAAGATAGCCTTCCTCAAGGCTGAGCACGTCAATGCCGAAAGATGCGGCCACACGGCGCGCGACCACATGTGGTGGACGGCTGGAGCCGAACAGGATAATCACATCAGGCGCGCTCTGAGCAATCTGGGACCGAAGCCAGTTTTCCCACTCGATCTGCGTGCCGGTGAAGTACAGGCAATCATGTCGAGGTGCGAAGGCCTTGTCGCCGGCGTTGAAAATGACGCGGCGAACCTCAAGTCCGGCAGAAGACAGAGCGGCCTGAAGTTCGGTAAAAAATGGTCCAACAGGCCCCTGCAGCAGTAGGACGCGCTTGACTGACATATGTTCAAGGAAAGTCAGTTTGGCATTTTCGTCTCCGGACCCAACTGGTCTGCTCGCACCAGAGGTGGTTGAGAGCGCCATGTCATTCATGATCTCACCTCCACTGGGGGCAAGAAAGTCAACTGATGAGATCCACCGGACACAGGCATGTGGTTTAGGGGGAGATGGCGGATCATTTCTGCAGGCGGCCGTAAGTATGAAAAGAAAACACAGGATAGAACTCTTGTTGAAATTGCTCGTACGGAAACAATCAAAATTGGAAGTTTTTGGTGCCTGGTTTTTCTAAAGAAATCCCTAATTTGCGCACTGCCTTCAGTCGTTTTACGACTCCTGCTGGCGCGAAAAATGGCACGCGTCCAGTCTGCTTGGACTGGTAGACTGGACCGCCCCGGTCTTCGTTCTGACGTATAGGAGACAGCATTTCATAAACACTTAAATTCAAGAATGCGAAATTAATATTTTCAGTGGCGCTTAACTGCCTGATAGGTGCCAATTCGACACTTGCGGCATATTCAAAAAATTGCCGACCGGACATATTGAAATCTTCCACCATTTTAAATGCTCTAACCCATCAGATACAACTTGTCAGCCATATGCCTGAGGTTGCCAGAAGTGAAGTCACAAAAATTTGAAAACAATTAAAAGTAGTATAAAATGAAACGATTGGAATCTGAACGACAGGTACGACACCCGTCCACGGAAAGCTGAATGAGCCCATGCTGGTATTGAAAATGACTTTAAATCAATTCACTAGATCCGAAAGATAGTGCTCATGTCATCGTTCAGCACACCGTTGACTCGAGGTGCCATACAGGCACCTTATCCGCCTCCAGTCCTTGATCCCGCCAAACAAAGTCTCTACATGGTTGTATCATTTGTATCTGCACTTTTCGTTTTCAGCCGATGCTTTTCGTTGCTTTCGATCAGGGATGCTGGCGCGTATTCATGTCACCGTTAGTTGGCCCGATCAGCCTGCCACGCCCCCCCTTTTTCATCCACGGGCTGACGGCAGTGCGATACGCTTTGAGATATGTTGGGTTAATCATGATCTTCTTGTGATCCTTGCCTTCAGCAGCCAGCCCGTTCATGATCCGAGCGAATACACCGATATCGCTCCATCGTTTTCAGCGATTGTACAGCGTCTTTGGCGGCCCATATACACGGGGTGCATCGGAGTAACGTAACCCATTGCAGTTAATGAAATACTCCCGTGCAGGACACGACGATCATCAATCTTCGGCTTTTGATGGCGCTTTGAAAAGTAAGGCTAAAGCCCTGCCATCTGCCCATCGGTCAGTCGAAATAGGTTGCTCATGATACACCCCTGAAACTCAGGGGCTTGAATCACGCAGCCGAGATGGCAAAAATCAAATTAATAGGTCCAGGACCTACCAGTCTGGTCGGGAGAAACGGTCTTGTTCTGCCGCAAGCTGATTCATGGAGTTAGCAGACCCGCCCGCTTTAAACGCGCGATCACCGCCCACTATTTCGAAAAAACGTGTCGCCCAGATCGGATCCGACGGGGTTGATCTGGTCTGATCCAAAAACATGCGCGCCCTCATGGCTGCTGACCTTCAGCGCAAGAAGGTACCTCGAAAAGGTCGAACGCTACGCCACACAGTTCCTTCAGCTGCACGCGCTAGTGAAAGTAGAAGCTGTCGTCGCGCTGCTGGGCGCACGCGAGCTTATCGGCAAAGAGTTTCAAAAGTGGCTTGCCCTGACCCTCGTTGACCCCGCACCCTGAGGGGCCTCGAAAGACTTCAGTCAGGCGAAAATCAGTCTGCGGAAAATCCGGATTTTCCGCGAGCACTCCATACAAACTAGGAACGCGCGCGAAGCAAATTTCCCTGTTTGGTCCTGCCGGTGCGCACAAAATATTTCCAAGAGTGAAAGTTCCGCAATCCTTTCGGGGTTTTCCACATGTATCGCGCGGACAGAAGGAATATACGTCTTATCAATGGATTATGCGGTGATAGTCTGTGTGTATGACGACATGCTTACGAAAAGCCGCCGCCTATACCCGTCTTCGATAGAATCCGCTCACCATATCAATCACGCCCCGAAAGTGGCCCCTCCACTTTAGGGTCTTACGCGCGCGACGTTCGGAAAGCTCGATAAAAAAACCCATTCTGCATTCGAGCCTGCACCGCAGCTTTTTCTGCGAACAAAAGAGATCACCCTGATGACGGACAAAACTTCATCCGCACCTCGCGCAACGCGGCGCCGCGATATCACAATCAAAGTACGGCTGAACGAAGATGAGGCTCGTGAGACTGATCACAGAGCCAGGACGGCAGGGATCGGCACGCGGACAGGCTATCTGCGCAAGTCAGTCCTTCAAAGCTGGGTCAATGACGCGCTCGCCGGGATGATCGGCAGCGTGGGTCTTAGCCCGAATCGGCTCGATCACGCACCAAGGCAAAGCATGGACCAGATCTCCCGGCAGCTTGAGGAGATCACCACCCTGATGCGCGCCTTTACTGTCCTGCATGAAAACGCCCGTTTCATCGAAAGCTATGACCTGCGCGACGGCGCTGAGTTGTTCGGTGGGACAGTTCCCGGCCGCGGGCGTCACGACCTGTGTGATTGTTTCGAGCGGCTCGCAGATGGGGTGGGGTTTCTGTATGTCACGCTGTCTCTGCACGAAGGCCTGCAGGAAGACGCCGCAACATGGCAAAGGATCGCGGCCTTTCAGTTGCATCTCATGGGGCTTGATCCGCTCATAACAGCATGGATCGCTGCGCGTCACTTCGACAGCAACTGCGATCACATTCACATCGCCGTATCGCGCACAGCGTTTGACGGTCAGAGGATTGCCCCGCGTCTGTCGGCGCTGCAAACAGATTGCAATCATATCACCATGGCTGCGCGTCTGGGACTGGAGCGGCAGACCTATTTTGATCGAGAGGTTCCGACGCTCACACCACCTGCGCCAGCACGGCGCTTACGTGATCCACGCGCGGCCAAACTAGCCGAAGATCTGGGCGATGTCATACGTCGTTACTGGCCGCAGAAGGTAGATGAATTTGATGCAAGGCTTGCACGCTACCAGCCGCCAATCCTACGGTGCCTCAGCCCGAACCGCTATGGCCACGCGCCATGGCTCTTTGAACGAGGCGACTTTGTGCCGCGCGGCGGTGCGCTTGGACCCGCATTTGAGCCCCGTCACATCAAAGCCCGACTGGCACTTTGCAAGGCGCACGATCATACACGCCGTGCCGTGAACCTCAAAGACCTCCTGTTTTCCCTCAAACCCTGTTTTGCAGAGCTTAAAGGACGCCTCGACGACTATGGAAAAAGAAACGCTGATCTTACCGCAGGAGGCAGAAATCCTGCTCTCGGCGCTGCGATTTATTGATGGCAAAGTGGACCAACTGCTGCCGCTCCGCGCACTACTGTAGGTGGAGACGGGCGAGCGCTCAGAAATCGGAGAGGCGCTTTTGAATGCATTGCGTCTAATCCAGACGGAGCGCAACGCCTTCCAGACCCTGCGTCAGGACCTGGAGGTTCGCATGGCATCCATGTCCGAACGGCGCTCCTTCTAAACTAGCATCCGTATGGGACGGCATTTGGCAGTACCGCTGTCTTGGACGCACAGGATGCAAGACAAATCTGTGGCTTTCGTGGGACTGGACGTTTCGAAGGATAGCAATTCGGTCTAAGTCGCGGAAGATGGCCATGCTGGCGATGCACTTCAATGATGAAGACATTTTGCAACCGCTCCCGATAGGTTCATTGAGCGGCGCTATGGCGAAGCGGGAATTAATTCATTGAGCATATTCTTCACCAGACGCTCTCGTTGTCCGGCTGCGGTTGCTGTGTCCCTTCTAGGGATGATTGCGAAATAGTCATAAGGCAGGGGCAACCCGCGCCGAGCGGGGAAGGTGAATTGGTCCTTGTCCGGCTTTGCGTCCGTCAAAAATTTGGGAACTAATGCGATGCCAGTCCCTTGCGCAGCGAGGGCGAAGGCAACGGCAGCACCGCCAGCGCGTAGACCCTTGCGCATGTCGGGAGTTTTGGCGAGGCCCTCTGCACGAAACCAACCCGCCCAAGTCGGGTGTGAGGCGTATTGTTCACCCCAGTCAGTATGGATCAGCAGGTTGTCTGGCACTGCGGCAATTCCCCCCTTTGCAATATACCGATTGTAAAAGTCCCGGGTGCAATACGGATAAGCCGTGTCCCGGAACATGGGCACCGCGGAATGCTGCGGATAAAGGTGGCTTTCATAGGTGACCCGGATGTCAGCCTGTGTGCGTAACAAGTCCACCGGGTCCGGCTCAATCCGCAGTTCGATACCGGTACCGGGGTATTGCTTGCGGAACCGTGAAACTGCGGGAACTACCCAGATTTCTGCCAAAGATTGGATAGTGCTGATAACAATCCGGGAGCGCGCCTCGGTTTCAAGGAGTTGATCTGTAACGGTCGATATCCCCATCAGCGCTTCTGCAATGGCAGGATAGTAGGACCGTCCCGCATCCGTCAGCAGCAGGCTATTGTGGGTTCGGCGGAAAAGAGTTTTTCCAAGGAATTCCTCGGCTTTCTTGACCTGCATGCTGACTGCCGCCGGGGAAACACCAAGTTCGTCCGCCGCAGAGGTGAAGCCGCCCAGGCGCACTGTGGCCTCAAAAGCTTTTAAGGAGTTGAGCGGAGGAAGCCGCATCAGGTTTGCTCGCTTTGAATCAGAATTTCTTAGGCAAGGCTTACATTTTTCGATCTGTAACGCCAGCGTCAGGATCCCATGATGTAGCAAACTCAGAGAGAGACACGCATGGCAAAGATCGAGATTGAGTATCTGGGGCAGCCGGAGATTGATCAGGTGGCGCTCACCAATGACGATATCCTGGATGCTGTTGAACAGGGGCTGATTGCCGCCGGGCAGGGTAAAACGGTGATCGAGCCGCGCATGCATCTGACCCCGGATCCGGCCTTCAACGGGCATTTCAACGTGCTGCGCGGCTATGTCGAGCCTTTGGGCTATGCCGGGGTCAAGGTAGTTGGCGATTTTGTCGACAACTACAAGCAAGGGCTACCGTCAGAGCTGGCGCTCTTGAACCTGTTTTGCCCGCGTACCGGCATGCCGCGTGCAGTGATTGATGCGGCCGGAATTACCGACATGCGAACCGGAGCGCTAACAGCACTTGGTGCCAAATGGTTGGGGCCGAAGAAACCCAGGGTGCTGGGTCATGTGGGCGCCCGCGGCACCTCATACTGGAACGTGCGCTTGCTGGACCATCTGTTCGATTTCGAAGAAATCCGAGTGCATTCACGCCGCCCGGAAAGCCGCGATGCCTTTGGAGAAAGGCTCAGCCGCGATCTGGGCAAGCAGATCATCGTCACAGAAGACTGGCAAAGCTGCCTGGACGGAGCCGACATTCTGATCGAAGCGACCCGGCTCAACCAGCCTACCCCGATGTTCCACCGCTCTTGGGTAAAAAAAGGGGCCTTGGTCGTGCCCTACGGCACGATGAGCGCGCTGCCTTTGGATTTCCCCAAAGGTTTCGACAAGTTCGTGATGGATGATTTGGGGCAGATGCGGGCCGGGCATCTTGGGGCGCTGCGGCCGCATATCGATGCGGGGCTGATCAGCGAGGAGAGCTTTTATGCCGAAATCGGTGAGATTGCCGCCGGGCTGAAGCCGGGCCGGGAAGCTGACGATGAAACAATCCTGTTCTGGCACCGAGGCATGTCTACCGGGGATATCGCCCTGGGCGCTCGGATTCTGGAGAAGGCCCGTGACCTGGGTATCGTTCAGAACCTTCTGTACCGGGACGCCTGAGATGGAGAGGCTCCGGCTGGATGGCACTTCGCTGACGGTTGAGGCGCTCAGCCAGGCTGCCAGGAATGCTGCACCCATTGAGCTTGCGCCTGCGGGGCTGGAAGCCATGGCACGCTCCCATGCTCTGGTCGGCCAGGCCATCCGGGACCGGGTTCCGGTCTATGGAGTGACCACGGGTCTGGGCGCCCGTGCAACCGAAGTGCTGAGCGCAGAGGCATTGGCGGAGTTCTCCGTCCAAACCCTGCGCGGTCGGGCCCATGCCATTGGTCCGGAAGAAGCCCCGGAGCTTGTCAGAGCGGGCTTGATCGTACGGCTGAACACCATGCTCAAAGGTCACAGCGCCGCCAGGCCCGAGGTCGCAGAGCATATTGCCGCCTGCCTGAATGCAGGCCTCACTCCGGTTGTCGGGCAAATTGGGTCGATCGGAGCGGCGGACTTGGTGCTGAACGCAACTGCTGGCCTGGCACTCATTGGCGGGGGACGAATGCGTGATTTCAAGGGTCGGGTCGGGCCAAGCGCAGACATGATGGAGGCCCATGGCATCAAGCCGCTGAATTTGGCACCGCGCGACGGGCTGGCGCTGGCCAATCATTCAAGCACCGTCAGCGGCATGGCGGCGTTGGCAGTCTCCGGTGCAGTCGGTGTCTTTGAGGCGGCACAGACCGCCGCCGCCCTGTCGATGGAGGGGTTTAGGGCCAATACCGGGCCATTGGCGCACCACGTGCTGATGGTCAAACCTCATCCAGGCCAATTGCAGGCGGCCGAGCGACTGCGGTGGAGGCTGGAAGGCGGTGCGTTGCTTGAACCCGGCCAAGCGCGTCGGCTGCAGGATCCGCTGTCGTTTCGCAACATTGCCCAGATCCATGGTGCTGCAGGCATGGCGCTGACACGGGCTGAGGAGTGCCTGGAACTGGAAATAAACAGCGCCAGCGACAATCCCGTTGCCTTTGCCGAAAAGGGCGAGATCACCTCTTGCGGTGCCTATTTCACCGCCGAGATCACCAGCGCGGTAGAAACCCTTAGCCGCTCGCTTGTGCCGCTCGCAATGGCACAGCTGGCGCGGAATGCAAAGCTCTTGAACCCAGAGTTCAGCGGCCTGCCGAATTTCCTGGCGATGCCGGACAGCGCCTCTAACGGGTTTGCGCCTGTGATGAAAGTGGCCGAGTCGCTGGTCTGCGAGCTGGCCCATACAGCACAGCCAGTGCCGGTCTGGCCAAGCCTGAATGCCAACGGGGTGGAGGATTGCCTGACCAATTCCCCAGCCGCGGTGAAAGCGTTGCTCCAGATCACTGGGCAACTGCAGCGGCTGACCGCGATTGAGTTGTTGGTTGCCTGTCAGGCGGTCGAGCTGCGCGGAACCGCCGGATCTTTGGGCAGCTTTCTCTCTGGCACCTGCCGGCAGATTCGGGAGATATCACCTGCGCTGAATGAAGACCGCCCTCTGGCAGAAGACATCGAACGGCTGGCGGAAAGCATTTCGCAAAACCGATTCACCGCAGAATCATAGCTGGCGGGCAACATTTCCTGAACTGCGGGGGCTGCCTTCAGTAGCAGGCATCAAAGGAGAGGGCCGTGACAATGACAATTCAACTGGGCAGTGGGCCATGCCCCCAATTGCACCAGTCCGATTTCTCCGGCGTCTTACCTGTTCACAAACCACGTAGAAAACCGCGCTGTTTCCCGAACAGGCCACGTGTGACCAGCGCGGCGAAGGTGTCGGGAGGGCCCGTTGCGGCTGTCCCTTGGACCGTTTCGGGGTGTTCAGCTTTTCAAAGTTCCCAGGTCAATATCACCCTGCGGGAAGAATGTCGGGGAATACCTAACTTCCGTCGAGGATTTCGGCGCGGGGCTGATAGAGGCGGATCGTGTAGTTCCAGCCCGGCGTGATTGGGATGCAGTTGATCCGACCGTCCTCGCAGCCGCCGAAATGGATGGTGAAGGAGCCGTCGTCGTTTGGCGTGGCGGAGGTCTGGTTGTAGCTGTTCCGGCCGAGATCGTTGGGCATCAGGTAGCCCTCGGCGTCGTAGACGGCGATCGACCAGAAGGCGTCCACCAGTACATTCCTGACGGTCACCACATGGGGTGTTTCGCCGTCATTTATCTCGACGGCATCGACGATTCCCTGAGCCGTGGTGCCCGGTCGCCCAGCCCAGCCTGCCATTCCGATCAGGTGGCCGAGCGGGTCAATTTCGCCTCGGCGACCGAAGGAGGTGGTGGACTCAAGCCCGACGACCGCTGCCAGGTCGCTGACGGCCTGGCGCGCTGCGGCGAGGGCCTTTAGATCCCAGTCCGGCGCATCAAAGGGACCGTTTCCGCCGCCTTCGATGACAATGCCGTCCTGCACCGCATGGGCGCGGGCGGCATCTTCGGGATCGCCCGCGTTGATGAAGGTGCGGAACAGGAGCATTGCGAAGCGGGTCCCGACCTCGTCTTCGGTAAGCTCGTAAGAACCGGGATCGGCATAGGCGAAGTAGTAGTGATCCTGGCTGATGACCAGCACGGACTGAAACCGTCCGTCGGCCTCCGGCAGCGTCACCGTCACTGGCTCTGACAGGTCGATGATGGCGACAGAGTACAAGGTGTCCTGATTAGCGCGGGTGCGCAGAGCGCGAGGGCAAGAAAAAGGCGTTGCATTTTCTCTGTCCCCTCTATCAGTCCACCGGCTGTACGGTAGGGAAGGTCCACGATCCGTCGAGGATCTCGAGTCCCGGCTGGTACATCCGCACGGTGTAGTTCCACCCGTCCATGAGCGGCAGGCAATTCTCACGCCCGTCGTCGCAACCACCGAAATGCACAGTCATGGAGCCGTCCTCGTTGCGCGCCCCCATAACCGAGTTGACGGTGTAGGCGTCAAGCGCGTTAGGTTCGAAGAAGCGCTGGGCGTTGTAGAGGCTGATCGACCAGAAGGCGCCGACAGGCACGTCAGCAGGCACCTCTATCCGGTATTCACCGACGGACAGCCGCGGGTCGATGCCGAGATAGAGCGCCTCGTCCTCCGGCAGACCGCCCCAGCCGACGGCCGTACCGACCATGTGGCGCACCGGATCGACGTCGCCCTGTGAGCCAAAGACACGGGTGCTGTCAGGAAAGAACGGCGCGAGGCCGATCAGAGCGGCCACGAGGCGTTCGTAAGCGTCCTCGTCGTAGTTCGGCAGGATGAAGGGCTGCGCGGAAGCGGCCTCAATCACCATCTGATCCTGGATGGCATTCACCTCCGCCACGTCCTGCGGGTTTGATGCATCCACCAGAACGCGCATGTAGACCGCGACGTAGGGTGTATCGAAGGTCTCCAGATCCAGCGTGTAGGTGCCACCACCGTGGAACACCTCGTTGATATAGTGATCCTGGTTGACGATCATCGCCGACATGTACCGATCCCCGACCTCGGGAAGGGTCAGCCTCGCGCCCTCGCTAATGTCGACGATCGCAGTACTGTAAAGCGTGTCGCGGTTCATGCTGATCGTCGGCTGATTGTCGACGGGCGTCGGTTCACGGAAATGGTAGAAGCGGTTCAGCCCGCCCGCGAGCGCGACATACTTGGCGAACTCAATGTCTGTCGCGGCGCGGTTGAAATTGTCGATCGCGACCGGAATCTCGCGGGCGTCCACGAGAGCGTCGAGGTTGTCGTCGGCGAACTGCGCCAATGCTGGCGCACAGAATAGACCGATCGTCAGAGCTATGATCGGACCGAGTTGGATTAGGCTCATCATACAGCACGTCCCCCTGCCCAACATACAATTAGCCTTATTAAAGACTTTCTGAAGTCAAGCATTGATCGGCCTCAATGACAGAAAAGTCCGCTTTTTTTGCATTCCCATACCTTGCAGCTAAGGTCCGGAGCAACCCCAGAGGCGCGGATGCTGCGCTACGTACCAATGGCCGCTCTAGCGTGATCAGCTGCTCGTCATACCGGCAATCATTGCACCAAGCGCGACTAGATGGACAAGCATCAGCGCCTTGTCATTCCATAATGCGCCCACGGCGAACCATCCCACCACACCGACGAGAAAAAGGTAAAAGTTCCAGGGCGTCCAGCCGAACCCTGTCGCAGTGTATCCCGCGATCTGAATAGCGGAGGCGCCCCATTTGACCGCAAAGACAAGGCGCTCGCGCGATGGTCCAATAGCAATGGTGTCAGACGGCACGGGTCAGGCCCCCATCAATGCGCAGGTTTTGGCCTGTCATGTAGCCACCATCGACGGAGGCGAGCCATGAAATCAGAGAGGAAACCTCAGCGGCGGAGCCGTATCGTCCTATGGGAATGCGCGCTTTACGGTCTTCGGTCTCGGGTAGGCTGTCTATGAAACCCGGAAGGACGTTGTTCATGCGGATGTTCTCGGGCGCATACTTATCCGAGTAGAGCTTTGTGAATGCGGCAAGTCCGGCCCGGAAGACGCCAGAGGTTGGGAAAAGGGGGTCGGGCTCAAATGCCGCAAAGGTCGAGATGTTGATGATCGCTCCGCCCCCCTGTGCTTGCATCACAGGTGTGATCAGCCTTGTCGGGCGGATCACGTTCATCAAGTAGACTTCCATCCCTTGATGCCAGTCATCGTCGCTGATTTCGAGAACTGGTCCTTTGGGCCCGTGACCAGCAGAGTTCACCAAGACGTCAATACGGCCCCAACGATCCTTCGCGCCCTCGACCAAAGCGCTCAGCGCTTCTCCATCAAAGTTGGAGCCAGTCACGCCAAAGCCGCCGAGTTCGCCGCCGAGCGCTTCCCCCCTGCCAGACGAGGACAGGATGCCAACCTTGAACCCGTCTTTCGCCAACTTGCGGGCTGCATCCGCACCCATGCCGCTGCCACCTGCTGTAATCAGAGCTACTTTTTCTACTGTCATCTCTAGCGTCCTTTCATGATTGAGGCCTATATCACGCATTGTTGGGGAACTTCGATTGAGAATTGATGTTTCTTGGCAATAGAAATACTATTGCAAAATGACCGACTTCCCCCGCTCAACAGTTTGCGTGCTTTTGATGCAGCAGGCCGCCGCCTTAGTTTCCGCGCAGCGGCTGATGAATTGGGTGTCACGCAAGGGGCCGTTGCGCAACAGGTGCGCCAACTCGAAGCGCATCTTGATGTGCCCTTGTTTGAGCGGGTGCCAAAGGGCCTGACATTCACATCAGTCGGACGCAGCTTTCACCACAGGATAGCCGAGGTGTTCGCAGACCTTCGATCCGCAACGGCCGAGCTGAAACCAGAACCGAACAAAGTCCTTATCAGTGTCACTCCCACCTTTGCTGCGAAATGGTTGATCCCCAATCTACCGGACTTCACGGCAGCACATCCGAATACCGATTTGCGGATTTTGGCCACCGAGAAAGTTTCCAGCTTCCATAGCGATGGGATCGACCTTGCAGTGCGCCAGGGATCGCCACCATTTGGTGCATCACTGGAAGCGACGTTGCTGTTCAAGCAGACGCTGATCGCTGTTGCAACACCATCGCTTGCGGATGACGAGCCTTATCCGCTTGAACCAAGAACGCTGTCCAAACTGCCGAAGATCCATGACTCCCACGACCTTTGGCCAAGTTATCTTGCGTATTTGGGCGTGCAAGACCAATCGCCTCGTGGCCTGCGCCTAAGCCAGACGTCACTTGCGGTAGATGAGCGCCTGACCCAGATTTGGGGCACAATAGGCAAAACCTGCCCACGGCCATAGTGCTGCGCCGTCGTTCTGGCACCAAGCTGCACTCCAAACTCGTCACACCCTACCGTCCGGTCAGCGGAATCCGGCGATCCGGCGCGCAAAGAACACTGAGTGGAAGATCATGGCGCCGCAATATCGTCCGCAACGCCTTTGCGCTGGCCATCTCCTCGAACATTCGCGGGAAGTTCCCCCATCCCCTGATTGTCGTCATCGGCACCAGATGGTTAAATTTCTCTCGTCATCCGATGGTTTTATGTCCCGCGTCTTGCGCGTCCCGGGGCGGTCGAGATGAAAGGGAGCGGCGATCGTGATTGGTTCTCCGGCTCCTTTAACGGATATCATAAATTCGTGCGAAAAGCAGCTGGCTACGCGCGCGTTTGCCCCTGTCTAAGCCGTGCCAAGCGTCGCGGCGTGCCGAGTGAGACCGATTTCGGGCTTTGATCTCGGAGCCGATTTGCGGTGACACAGAATTGTTCCCGATCCTGCCGCTTTTTGAATGTGGGTTACGAAATTGGCGACCAAACTGGTTCGCACCCGTGGAGAAAGCTCGCCTTCCGGCGGCCTGCACCATCTGTAAAGTTCGGTACAGATGCGCAAGTTTGTTCAAGAACGGCTGCTTTCGCTTCCCAAGGGCTGGACCTAAACACTTGCAGCGAAGGGGTGCTTCCCGCTGATCCTGTTGAAAAACATCGTGTTGCGAGCGCGGAAAGTGGTGTTCTAAACTGAAGACGAGCACCTTTTTAGTCACGCTTTGCACGTGTGCTGCTGTGCAGGACAGATCTTAGCCAGTTTGCGGAGGTTTTGGGCGGTGGTGGCGAGGAGGAATTCGTCACTTGCGCCGCATGGGCCACGTAATCGGAGGCGTCCGACGCCAAGGATGCGTTTGAGGTGGGCGAAGAGCATCTCGACTTTCTTTCGGAGTTTCATCGAGATGTCGTACTGCCTTGTCTTGGCAATGTCGCGGGCGACCTGTCACACTCATGTGCGGCCGTTAGCATGCAGCATCCTGATCGGGCGACTCACAATGCGACCGGAGTAGGGCGTAATCAAGTTCAGGATGATTCACGTGAACATTGCAGGAACACGTCTGCACGGATTTTGCACGCGTATCACGTGCAGTTCCTTAAATGTTCCCGGAAATTTGAAAAAACTCCCTATTTTTCTGGTGCGGTAAAAAACTGAAAAAAACGCCTTGTTTCTCTAGGTTCCGGCAAATATACGGGTCAGCGGAGACGTGGCCGAGTGGTCGAAGGCGCTCCCCTGCTAAGGGAGTAGGCGGGAAACCGTCTCGAGGGTTCGAATCCCTTCGTCTCCGCCACAACATTGCCTGTTGGTTTTGAAAGGTTTTGTGGCCCACGTATTTTAGCGGGATTTCCGTAGAATATGTGGCGTAATGGCAGTTAGAGACCTGAAATCACATGCGATATACCCGCCAAAAATGGCTAGAGTCTCCATTTTACATTTGGCGCGATACGATTTTCGGGGCCTTTCTGGCGCTGGACTTGACTTTCGGTTGAATGGAAGTTGTTCGCCGCCTAATTCTCCAAGTCGTTCTGCGACCGCCCGACGAGCTGCACGCATGTCTTTAGCCCACCCCAAGCATCATTCGCGCAAAGAGGTCTTTCTCGCTCCGACGCTTCCACCGGTTGGAGAGCGTCTTGTGCGGCCCGTAGGTGGCGCTCGCCCGCGTAAGCCGTTGCGGTTGATGAAGATAATCGCACTCAGCACTCGTTGGCCATCAACGCGAGGCTTGTCATGGGATTTGGGGAATTAGGACTTTAGACGCGCCAATTGCGTGTCGCTCAACCAGAAACGATCAGGCATGATACGGCTCCGTTTTCCGGGCCGTGACCGACCCAGTGCGTTGAAAATCAGTACACCCTGACCCCAGCGTTAAAGAGGCCCGTCTAGCAGCCCTGACAGGAAATCACTGAAGGGCTGTCTGTCTCTTGAGGTGACTTGGCGTTTTGCCGGTCCAGCGTTGTACTGCGCGCGTGAGCGTTTCTTGTTTGGTGTATCCCAATTCGTCAGTGAGAATGAGTAAAGGCGGCGGCCGGTCTAGGGAAAGCTGGCCGATCGCATATTGGGCGCGGGCCTTGTCCAGAAGCTCAGAGAAACTGGAACCCTCTTCGTTGAGGCGACGTTGCAGCGTGCGTGGACTCAGACGACTTGCTTTCGCGATGTGCTCAACAGTTGGCCTGCAAGACGGAAGCATTCCGCTCAAGAGCGTTGAAACAGCATCACACAGCATGGTCGCATCGCATAATGCCGGCAAGCTTTCCTCTTCGGCAACGTCAGTGAAGCTGGCGTCTGACAGGCTGATAGGTTTATTGGCCAGTGACAGTGAGATCTCGATGTCCAGGACCCTGCGTTCGTTTGAGTAGACCCTTTTGTCCAACCAAGGCTTGAGGTGTTTAAGTCCAGTTTCGGGATGCGGGACCAAACTGACGCTTTTTATTGCGTCTCTCACACCTGCGAGTTCGCAGATCGACATCACCATGGCCGCCGTAAACTGTTGAATGAGGTGCAACGACTCGTCTTCGCCCAACCTTGATGACCAGCCCTCGCTGATATGCAGGACTTCATCATGCTCAGCGACCATCAGGCTTTCATGGGTGCAATGCGTATGCATTGATTTCGCGATGTTGTGGAAGCTATCACCTAGCGTGGTAGCGCGTGAAACCGCGCCAGTGATAAGACCAATTGCAAGCACCGACCGTTGGTCAATCATGCGAAAAGGAGCGTCCGGACCGACGTCTCGGGCGATGTTCTGCAGCAATGTGACCGCGTCCAACAACGGTATTGCCACCGTTGGATCGTCGGGCGGCACCCATTCGAGATTCGCAGCGTACAATCGTTCAGATACGCTGTACCCGTTTTTTTCAAGCCAACGTCGGATTGGAAAAATTACCGAGGCGCGTATCAGGGGAAGATGACGTGACATGCCTCCAGCAGACTACTTTTTGGCGCGTAAAGTCAAATAGGAGGAACAAGTTTGATATAGGTCAATGGGTGGGGGCCAAACACGTTCTTAAGATGGCCTTCGTAGGGGACGTGCCGAGGTCAGATCATATCTTGTTTTCGTGCAATAGAGCGTAGCAAGTTGACCGTTCACACCCCCTGAACATTCAAGGGGTGTCAGATGATAATCAGGAAAACTGGATTAAGAAATTTCTTAAGTGCGGTTGGCGCTTTGGCAGCGACAGCAACCGTGGCAAACGCGCAAGATGGTCGGTGGACTTATGCGGCTTCGATCTATCTTTTTGCGGCCGAGACAACCACCCAAATCGGATCCGTAGAGTCGAAATTGAGTTTCAGCGATGCGCTGGAAAATCTGGATATGGCGTTCATGGGTGCATTCGAAGCCAGCAACGACCAATGGAGCTTTGGGTTGGATTACATGTACACCAACCTTGGGTTTACGGGCGACACCCCCGGTAACGTTTTCAGCGGTGCCGAGACGAGTTTGAAAACCCAGATTCTGACTGGTTTTGTCGCTTACCGAGTTCTTGAAAACCAAAATGCGTCTATCGATGTTGCAGGCGGAATTAGATACTTCGACACGGAAACCAAGCTGAAACTCGTTGGTGGCCCGCCGGTTTCGTCAGTCACTGCCAGTGAGGATTGGATCGATCCGATCATCGGGGTACGCGCAAACATGCGGTTTTCTGACCGCTGGTCCGGCACCGCATTTTTTGACTATGGCGGCTTTGACGGTGACAGCGAGACCTGGCAGGTTCTTCTGAGCGCGAATTACGCGATCAATGCAAACTGGGACCTCCGTTTCGGCTACCGGTATCTTGACGTCGAAAATACCATCAGCGGAACTGACTTCAGTTTTGAACAGTCGGGCCCGATTTTTGGCGCGACGTATCGCTTCTGACGGGCGGCACGCAAAGATGATCACGGAAAAACCGGCGAAACTAGACCTGGAGCCACCGAAATCGATATGCAAAGCGCTTACAGCCCTGACTCTTGCCGCGCTTTGTGCCACGCCCGCAGCATCTGATGAAGGTCACGCCCGCGAATGCGACCATCTTGCATTCAGGACGCCGGAGGTCGACTGGCAGGTCTGGATCGCGCAAGAAGCCGATCCGTTCTCCTGCAGGTTTACAATTACTTCCAAATCAATCGCGCTGGATCCGCAATACACGATCGATGTTCGAGAGTGGTCGCCGGACGTCCAGCTTTCAGGCAAAGTCTTTGACTTTGCCGCTACTGCCAACGCAATCGAAATCGATGCGAGCGACGCAGCAGATGCCTTCGGAGATTTGCCCGCGCACTTTTCAATAGGAGAAATTGAATGAGCAAGCTACGCAGACTGTCGCTTTCGCTCGACGTGTTGCACGCGGCTGCCACGTCCATCGAGTTGGCGGGTAACCTTGGGCAGTGGGATGGCTTGGGTTTCGTTGGAAAGGCTGAAGCTCGCGTAGGCTGGCCGTTGACCCGGGTAAGTGTTGCTGGCGTGGGTCGGCGCATCGTGCGCCGATGTGCCTCTGGTGCCAACAACTGCTGAGATTGGCGCAAAAGCATGGATTTCAGGGACTTAAAGGGATTTCACTAACCAAGAGGAACTAGGGAGACGATTTTCATGTTGACCAAGAGCAGACTTATTATGTCCGGGGCTAGCGTGCTTTTTGCGTTCGCGGCACATGCCGAGAATGATTTGGATCGTGAAGTATTGCCGATCGCGCTCCCTCACACCAAGGGTTATGTCGAACTCGATGTGCGCGACACGTCCCCGCCGCCTTTCTTTCAAGTGAAAGCCCCTGAGAATGCGCCTAATGTCTTGGTTGTTCTGGTAGATGATTTGGGCTTCGCAGGAACGAGCACCTTCGGTGGCCCCGTCGAAACAGATGTTTTCGATGAATTGGCGACGGAGGGCCTTCGATTTGTTGATTTTCACACCACAGCAGTCTGTTCGCCAACGCGAGCCGCGCTGAAGAGCGGCAGAAATCATCATGTGAACAACATGGGTGGAATTATCGAAATGGGCACGGCATATCCGGGTAACACCGGCCAGATCCCGAAATCCGTTGCGCCCATCGCTGAGGTTCTGCGGCTCAACGGGTATGCCACCGCCGCCTTCGGTAAATGGCACGAAACAGCCGCTTGGGAGGCGAGCATTGCAGGCCCGCAGGATCGTTGGCCGACACGTCAGGGGTTTGACAAGTTCTATGGGTTTCTCGGGGGCGAGACGAACCAGTGGGCACCCTTTATTTATGATGGTGTGCACCCGGTCGAATTGCCCGAAGATCCAAACTATCACTTCCTTACCGATATGACGGATCAGGCGGTTGCTTGGATCCGCTACCAGAAAGCCCTCACGCCGGATCGTCCTTTCTTTGTTTACTTTGCGCCGGGCGCTACGCATGCGCCCCACCACGTTCCGCAGGAATGGTCGGAGAAATGGAAGGGAAAGTTCGATGCGGGCTGGGATGTGCTTCGCGAAGAGATCCTGGCGCGCCAGATCGAGCGCGGAATCGTCCCGGAAGGAACGAAGCTTGCACCCAAGCCCGAAGCCATTCCTGACTGGGATACCCTGAGCGAGGACGAAAAGACCTTGTACAAACGACAGTTCGAGGTTTTCGCGGGTTATGTCGATATGACTGATTACGAGATCGGCCGTGTCGTTGAAGCCGTCGAAGCGACAGGTCAGCTTGATAACACGCTGATTTTCCTCGTTTACGGTGACAATGGTACAAGCGCTGAAGGCGGTCGTAACGGCATGTTCAGCGAAATGACGTATTTCAACGGTGTGCAGGAACAGGTGTCAGACATGCTCACCAAGCTCGACAAATGGGGCGGGCCCGAAACCTATCCTCATATGGCGGCCGGGTGGGCCGTCGCCATGGACACGCCCTATCAGTGGACAAAGCAGGTCGCGTCGGACCCGGGTGGCACAAAGGTCGGTATGGTCGTCCATTGGCCTGACGGTTTCAAGGCCAGAGACGAGCAGCGGGATCAGTTCACTCACGTCATAGACGTCGCACCAACCATCCTTGAGGCTGCCGGCATACCAGAGCCGCGCGAGGTCAATGGCGTCTCGCAGTATCCTATGGATGGGATCAGTATGCTGTACACCTTTGACGATCCGACCGCAGAAGAGCGCCATACCACGCAGTATTTCGAAATGTTCGGAAACCGGGCGATTTACCATGAGGGTTGGTGGGCACGCACGATTCACAAAGCACCTTGGGAGCCAAAACCGCGCAGAGCGCTGGCTGACGATATCTGGGAACTTTACGATACCACCACCGATTTCAGCCTCACTAATGATCTTTCCGAAGACATGCCGGAGAAACTGGCCCAAATGCAGACGATCTTCATGCAGGAAGCGGCGCGGAACAACGTTTTGCCTATCGATGACCGTGTCTTTGAACGCATCAATCCGGCGTCAGCTGGCCGACCGGACCTGATGGCCGGACGGGCGTCTATTACACTGGCTGGCGGCATGACTGGCATGACGGAGAACGTTTTCCTCGACATAAAAAACAAGTCCAAGACGATTACTGCAGAAATTGAGGTGCCGAAAAGTGGTGCCGATGGAACGATCATCGCACAAGGTGGGCGTTTCGGCGGCTGGTCCCTTTACGTTAACGGCGGTGTACCCGGATATGACTATAACTTCCTGGGGCTGGAGCGCTTTTCGATCACTGGGACCAAGAAACTCGCTCCCGGGCGCGCTACTCTCCGCTTTGAGTTTGACTATGACGGCGACGGCCTTGGAAAGGGCGGAGATGCACGTCTATTCGTTAACGATACGCAGGTTGGTGAGGGCCGCATCGAGCGGACGCAGCCACACATCTTTTCCGCTGATGAAACGGCCGATGTGGGTGTAGATCTTGCTACGCCAGTGGTCGAAACTGTCGGATCAGAAGCCGCCTCACGGTTTACTGGAACGATCGACAGTGTGACAGTTGTAGTGAAATGAAGCCTGTTTGCTATAAATCGCGATCAGAAAATTCAGGTCGCGTTTGTCAGACGATAGCTTGGGTCGCTGTGACCGCTTCGTCGTACAGGCCGTCTACCTGCTGTGCCCGCGTTCCCGGTTTACACGAACGCCCAGCTTGCACGTCTCGAACTGTCGGGCTCTGCTTGGTCAGCGGACGCGATCTGCCAGAAAGTCGATCAAGCTGCGCGTCCGGTATGGCAGGAATGCCGTTTCGGGGCGCAGAATAAAGATACCGCCGCCAGCATCCGGTTCTGTGTATTCTTCCAGCACTGGCACAAGACATCCTGTTTGCAGGTCGGTCGTGGTAAGGAACGATGGTAACCACGCAATGCCAAGCCCAGAACGGCACGCCGAATGGAGCGCCTCGAGGTTGTTGCAGGAAAAACCCGCGCCAAGTCGCGCCAAACCGCCCTGCGGTTGGGTAAAGCCCCAGTCTGAAAGCTGCCTTTCCTGCCCGAGTCGCAGACATCTGTGGTTTGTCAGATCATCGGGCTTTTCAGGAATACCATGCTGTTCAAGATAGTCAGGTGTCGCACAGGGCAGGCGAGGATTATTCATCAGTCTTCGAGAGACGAGGGACGAGTCGGGCAAGACGCCGCTTCGGATTGCAAGATCGAAGCCATCACCGATCAGGTCGACGATCTTGTCCGTCAACAGTAGCTCTATCTCGACTTCCGGGTGACGTTCCATGAATTCGATCACCAGGGGCACGACCTGCCGACGACCAAGCGCCGCTGAACTTGTCAGGCGTATCGTACCGCGCAAAGTTAAGGCATCATCGGCGATATCCGCCTCGAGCGCTGACAGGCGGGCAAATAATCCTCTGGCTTCCTCGACGTACCGCCGACCCGCTTCTGTCAGTGTCATGCGTCGAGTCGAGCGGACAAGCAGCGGAATATTCAATCGCTTTTCCAGTTGATGAACCCGTTTGCCAACCGCAGACGGGGTGTACCCCAACGCTCTGGCTGCTGCCGAGAAACTGCCATGATCAACAACGGCCAGCAGGATTTCCAGTTCTGTCTTCTGTGTCATCTATTCCAAAAAGTATCAAGATTTGATCCTGATTACTCAGTTATCCTTAAAGCTTTTCCAAAGTATATCAGATGTACGCTGATAGCCCGAGGAGTTCTTCTTTGCACGCCGTATCGACACAAACTCTTTTTACACCGCTGACCCTGCCAAATGGGTGTGTGCTAAAGAACAGAATTATCAAATCGGCCATGTCGGATTCACTGGGGGATGGTCAAGGCAACCCGACCGCCATTCAGATACGGCTGTATGAGCGGTGGGCAGAGGGTGGGCTGGCAGCCTCAATCATCGGAGAGGTCCAAGGCGATCCGCGATACCCTGAAAAACCGGGTAACCTTATTCTGGATGACAAAGCCAATACGGGGGCGTTTCGCGAACTTGCTCGACGCGGATCGGCAAACAGGGCGCACCTTTGGTTGCAGCTTGGGCATGCCGGGGCACTGGCGCATCTGCCGATAAGCAAACCCAGAGGGCCAAGCCAGATGGACTTTCCTCAATTCCGCAGTGAGGCCATGTCACGCGCTGAAATCGAAACCGTCCCCGAGCGTTTTGCGAAAACAGCGCGCCATGCGGCAGAGTTGGGTTTTGGCGGCGTTCAAATTCATGCCGCTCACGGGTTTCTTCTGAGTCAGTTTCTGTCTCCGCTTTTTAATTATCGAACCGATGCCTATGGGGGTTCGATAAACGCGCGAATGAGATTGCTTATCGAAACTGTCGAAGCTGTTCGCGCCGCAGTTCCATCTGACTTTGTTGTTTCGGTAAAGTTAAACGCGACCGATCAGCTTGTCGGAGGTTTGACCGAAGAAGCAGCCCTTAAGGTCGTGGCTGCTCTGGAAGGGAAGGGTGTTGATCTTCTGGACATCAGCGGCGGCACGTACTTTCCTGGTGCTCCGTCGAGTTCGGAGCGCAACACTAAAGGGCCCTATTTTGTCGAGTTTGCCCGCGCGGCGCGTCAACTGACGTCGATACCGCTCATGGCGACAGGCGGGTTCAAACGCCACGAGGAAGCCGAAGCTGCCGTTCGTTCCGGGGATGTGGATGCGGTAGGATTGGCACGTGGATTTGTGCTTGACCCTTGCTTACCAGCGACATGGAAAGCAGGAAAAAGTAGTCCTGCGTTTCCTCGCTTTGACACGTTGTCCCCCGGTAGTATGACCGCTTGGTTTACCATGCGCATGACGGATCTTGGGGCAGACCGTGAGGGAATTGTCGATCGCGATCTCGACGAAGCTGTCGCAGAATACGAAAAACGTGATGAGCAGCGTGTCGCAATTTGGAAGAAACGAGGTTCGGGTCACTAAGGCTTTTTGCACAGTCAACGGCTTGTGCTGCTCCGGCTAGAAATGAGTATACAAAGCCCTTCAAGCGCGGTTCATAAGCTACGCCTGCCTTGGTCTTTGTTTTACCGTGCACTATCCGAATTAGACAACGCCATGTTCGACAACTTGTTCGGGATGGGACTCTGCCCAGTCAGCCAGGAAAGCGGACATCTCGGGCACCGTCGCAAACCGTGCTGCTTTTCGGGGCAGCACCACACCCTTTGCCAACGCCATACGCGCGCATTCTATGTGGTCGCGGTGTGCTCTTTGCTGGCAGTTTTCCGATCCGTGGATAATGGTTGACAACAACGTGCCTCCGTAAGCGTTGGTGTGTTCGAGATCGGGGTTCTGGCCCAGAAAATAGGACATGACCTCGACCATGCCCTCCCAGCCAGCCAGGTGGAGCGGCGGCATTCCCATCTCGTCCGGATGATTGGGGTCAAAGCCCATCTCAACCAAACGCTGCATATGAGGCAGGGATCCTTCGCGCCAGACGAGGCGGCACAGAAGGCATTTCATCTCATCCGACAGCGCATTCATGTCTATCATGTCACCGGGTTCGGACGCGCCGTCCGCTGCCCGCGCAAGCTGCTCTTCTGTCTGCGAAAGCTGGGTCATCGCACCCGCGTGTTCCAATACCTCCACTACGTCACGGTTCCCGAAGATTCGGGCAAAGGCATAGGGCGTATGACCGCGACTGACGGCGTTTGGATCTGCACCGTGATCCAGCAACAGTTGGGCGATTTGGCCCGAAGCCAGGCGCCGCGCCGCTTGATGTAGGGCGGGGATTACCAGTGAGGGTTCACCCGACGGGTCCGGGGCAATGCCTTCATTGGGGTCCGCGCCGTGTTCAAGCAGCAGGCGAACGGTCTCGGCGCTGTTGAAATCAATGGCGCGGGGAAGTGCATTCGTGCCTTGGGGGTCTGCGCCATGCTCCAGCAACAAACGAAGACCAACGGTATGGCCAAGCTCGGTCGAATGGTAGAGCGACTCTTTATCGTTTGGATCTGCGCCTTTCGACAGCAGCCACTTTGCCAATGGCATATTGTCTGCATGCCCAATCGCACCGTAGAGCGCGGACAACTGGTGTTCTTCTGATGGGTCGAAAGCGAAACTGTCATTCACATCTGCGCCGTGCGCCACAAGCAGTTCCGCCATGACCAGCATGTCACTTTCTTTTTCAGGCGCTGACTTGATGTGTCTAGAAAACGCAAGATGACACATCGGGCGTCTTGGTGGATATTTGCGCGTGGCGGCCCCTGGGTCCTGAGTCAAAATTTTGCGCATGGCGTCGATTTCGTACATCGCGACAAGAAGGGGGACTTGCCCCGCCGCAAGATCTGGCTCATCTGCAAGCAGGTGCGCGACTGTCTCGGGCGAGCCGTTGTATAGCGCCCAACGCAGCCGTCCCTGTTTCTGCGCGCGATCCATGCCCTGCGTTTCTTCGGCCAATTTCAGTGCAGGCCACGACGCATATCCCGTTTCACGCGCGATGACGTGTAGGCAATCGGCGTGTTTATAGACGCCGTTCTTGGGTGTAGGAATAATGCCATGAATGCGCAGCAACGCGCCCTTGTCGCCCGCAGTCAGAGCTTTGCCCAGTGCCTTGGCATTACGGCGTAATTGGTCGATTGATTTTGTCATCGGTGTTCCCTCCGCTGCCCGAGGGTCCGCTAAACCGGGCTGAGAAACCGATGTGGTTTTCGTGTATTCTCTGCGAGGTGCCGATGACAGCTTTCCGCGGACTGGGTGGCCGCCTCAAACGGCCTGACATGAGTGTACCGCTCGCCAAGATAGCACGCAAGTCGAACGGGTCGCAGGCATCGGTTTCACTGGGGCCGGAAAAATTCGCAACGAAAGTCTGGTGTTTCCCGACCAAGACACTTTGAATACACGACAATTGGCGACTCGGACAGACCGGAACGCGTTCGCTTTTCCAGGCAATCAAGAACAGGGGCAAACAAGATGGAAGGGACATGGATCGACAAGTTCAAGGGGCTAAGCCGCCTGCCAGACGATATTCGCGCAGATCTTGAGGCCGGAAGCCAGATCATCTCGGTTCCCGCTGGTACGAAGGTCTTTGGGCCCGGGCAGTCGGCTGACAACCTGCTGCTCCTGCTGGACGGGACGGTTCGGGTTCAGCAAAAGTCGGAAACGGGGCGCGAAGTCTTTCTCTATCGTGTGCATGCCGGTGAAAGCTGTGTCCTGACGACGGCTTGCATGCTGGCTTTCGAAGAGTATTCAGCGGATGGGATTGCTGAGACAGATGTGCGCGCTGTCGCCATTCCGCTTTCGACTTTCGATCGACTGGTCGCGACGTCGCCCGTCTTTCGTGAGTTTGTATTTACCGCGTATTCAAAACGCATCACCGACCTTTTCACGCTTATAGATGACATCGTGTTCCAACGTATGGACGTGCGTCTGGGATCGCGGCTTTTGGAACTCGCGGACGAGAACGGCGTGGTGCACGCAACGCATGCTGTTCTGGCGACCGAGCTTGGCACGGCGCGCGAGGTGATCTCGCGGACGCTGTCAGAGTTCAACCGCCGTGGCTGGGTCGAACAATCGCGTGGCGAAGTACGGCTTACTGGCCGGGCAGGGATAGAACGGCTGGTCAGGTCTTCTGGCGCGGGTGTCTGAACCCGGCGTGTTTGCTGTTTAGTTTGCTTTTGGTGACTTGGTCACCAAAGGATCGGTCAGATGTATGCCATGGTACATCCATCGAATCTCGATGGAGTAGGAACATGACCACCAACATGGGAAAATTTGACCGTGGCGGCCGACTGGCTATTGCTGCGGTGTTATTTGTTTTGGCGTTCGGCACGAGTGCTTTGGGGACAGGTCTTCTGTTCTGGCTCGCGCTTGTCGTGGCGGGCATCTTCACGCTGACGGCCTTTGTCGGGAATTGCCCGATTTATAGCCTTATCGGCCTCAAAACCTGCCGAGACTGCTGATGATTGAGACGGCTTTCACTCCTTGGGCGTCGCTTGCAGGCGGTGTCCTGATCGGCGTATCCTCGACGCTTCTTATGCTAATGCTTGGGCGTGTTTTTGGCGCAACCGGTATCTTGGCAGGCTTGTTTCAACCGGCTTCTGGTCAGGATTTCTCGTGGCGTGCGGCCCTTGTTGCCGGGATGGTTTCGGGTCCGGCTGTCGTCTGGTTGATGACCGGCCAAATGCCCGCTGTTGAGGTTCCGATTTCGACCCTCGCCCTGGTTTTGGGCGGTCTCATCGTGGGTGTCGGCGTGACCTACGGCTCGGGCTGCACATCAGGGCACGGGGTTTGCGGAATGGCGCGCCTGAGCCCGCGGTCCATCGCCGCCACGATCACCTTCATGATCTTCACCGGCCTAACGGTCTATATCATCCGCCACGTGATCGGAGGTTAAACCATGAGACTGATCGCAACATATCTGATCGGCTTGATCTTTGGTGTCGGCATCTCGATATCAGGCATGGCAAACCCGGCCAAGGTTTTGAACTTCTTTGATATCGCAGGCACGTGGGATCCGTCGCTGATCTTCGTGATGGGCGGGGCGCTTGTGACCACGTTCATCGGCTATAAGCTCGTCTTCGGACGAAGCGCACCGATCTTCGAGCCTGATTTCAAAGTGCCCGCTAATCGCGCAATCGACGCTCGCCTGATCGGCGGCTCTGCCGTTTTTGGAATTGGCTGGGGCATC
This sequence comes from Ruegeria sp. YTSA135, assembly GCF_059610165.1. Taxonomy (NCBI): domain Bacteria; kingdom Pseudomonadati; phylum Pseudomonadota; class Alphaproteobacteria; order Rhodobacterales; family Roseobacteraceae; genus Ruegeria; species Ruegeria sp. YTSA135. Next base: position 78,629 of record NZ_JBXWNC010000015.1, read on the forward strand.
GCGGGTTTCTGTCCGGGTGGCGCGCTGCCGGCGCTAGGTACGGGTCGGTGGGAGGTCGTAGCCTTCACCGCAGCTTTGGTGGCAGGAATACTTCTTGCCAAGTTCATTCAATCATTCACGGCGCCGCGCCGTACCAACGCGGCGTGATCCGTTTCAGGAGGAGACAAACATGATCGACTATCCTGTCAACATGGATATCAAACCCGAGGTTCAGGCCTTTTTCGACGAGGCCACAAACACGATCAGTTACATTGTGAAGGACCCGGCATCGAACGCCTGCGCGATTGTCGACAGCGTCATGGACATCGACTACGCGGCAGGTCGCATCACCTATGATCACGCGGACGAAATTATACGGCAGATCAAGGCGCAAGGCTTGAAGCTGGAATGGATCATCGAGACCCATGTCCATGCCGATCACCTGAGCGCCGCGCCGTATATCCAGCAACAACTGGGCGGCAAGATCGGTATCGGTTCGAAGATCATGGTCGTGCAGGATACGTTCGGCAAAGTCTTCAATGATGGGACAGAGTTTCAGCGCGACGGGTCCCAGTTCGACCGGCTTTTCGAAGATGGCGATACCTATATGGTCGGCAATATGCAGGCCTTTGCCATGTACACACCGGGCCATACCCCGGCCTGCATGGTGCATGTCATGGGTGACGCGGCTTTTGTTGGCGATACGCTCTTTATGCCGGATGGCGGGTCAGCGCGTGCTGATTTTCCAGGCGGTGATGCGGGTGTTCTTTATGACAGCATTCAAAAGGTTTTGGCGCTGCCGGATGCAATGCGGCTGTTCATGTGTCACGACTACGGCCCCAATGGCCGCGATATTCAATGGGAGACGACAGTCGGCGACGAGAAAGCCCACAACATCCATGTTGGCGGTGGCAAGTCGAAAGAAGAGTTCGTCAAATTCCGTACCGAGCGCGACGCGCAGTTGGATATGCCCAAGCTGATCATCCCGTCGTTGCAAGTCAACATGCGCGCTGGCGAGGTGCCGACCGACAAAGACGGAAACCCGATGCTCAAGGTGCCGGTTAACGGTCTTTGAGCAAAATCTGCTCTGGTGGAGGGAAAAAATGGAACTCAGGAAAATCTCGCCGAAATTCACGGTAAGCCCGCAAATCTCGGTGGACGACATCCCTGCAATTGCCGCAGAAGGCTTCCAGGCGATCATCTGCAACCGGCCTGATGGTGAAGGGGCCGATCAGCCCTCTTTCGAGGAAATCGAGGCGGCTGCAAAGGCCGCTGGCCTTCAGGCGCGCTATGTGCCCGTTCAGGCCGGCATGGTAAGGGACGAAGATGTCGGGGCGTTTGGTGACGCTTTGGCAGACCTGCAACGCCCCCTGCTGGCTTATTGCCGAACAGGCACGCGGTCGGCGACGCTCTGGTCGTTCCACGAGGCAAAGAAACGCCCGATGTCCGAGATCCTCTCCGCGACCAAGACGGCAGGTTATGACATGAACGGCGTGGCCCGTCGTATCGCCAACGGGGGTAAGACCCCGACAGATACGGGTGATGCACATTTCGAAGTTGTCATCATCGGTGCGGGCGCGGGCGGCATTTCGGTTGCCGCCAGCCTCAAATCCCGCAAGCCCGGTTTGAACATTGCTGTCATTGATCCGGCCGACATACACTATTATCAGCCTGGCTGGACCATGGTTGGCGGCGGTATTTTCGACGCGCAGAGCACGGCAAAGACCATGGGCAGTCTGATCCCGAAGGGTGTGCACTGGATAAAGTCCGCCGTCGCGGCGTTTGAGCCGAAGAATAACGCTGTCATCCTCGATGGCTGCCGGGTCGTGAAGTATGATCGCCTGGTCGTGTGCCCTGGTCTGAAACTCGACTGGGGCAAGGTCGAGGGGCTTGAGGAAACGCTTGGGCGCAACGGCGTCACGTCGAACTACCGGTACGATCTGGCGCCCTATACATGGCAATTGGTAGAGCAGATGAGGGAAGGCCGGGCAATCTTTACCCAGCCGCCGATGCCGATCAAATGCGCGGGCGCACCGCAAAAGGCGATGTATCTATCTGGTGACGCGTGGTTCCGCCGTGGTGTCCTGAAAGACATCGACATCCAGTTCATGAATGCAGGCGGTGTGCTGTTCGGCGTCAAGGATTATGTCCCCGCCCTGATGCAATACGTCAAGAAATACGACGCGGGGTTAAACTTCTTCCACAATCTCATCTCGGTCGATGGCCCGGCCAAGAAAGCGACCTTCAAGGTTACAAAGCCCGATACTGATCCCACTGAGGTCACGGTTGAGTTCGACATGATGCATGTCTGCCCACCGCAAACGGCACCGGATTTCATCCGTGTCTCTCCCTTAGCCGATGCCGCTGGCTGGGTTGACGTGGATCAGGCCACTTTACGCCACAAGGAATTTGAAAACATCTGGTCGTTGGGTGACGTGATGAATGCGCCCAATGCCAAGACCGCAGCCGCAGCACGCAAACAAGCCCCCACCGTAGCCGACAACATCGTTGCCGACATTGCAGGGCGCTCTGCGGTGGCTCAATACGATGGTTACGGCTCCTGTCCGCTTACGGTAGAACGTGGCAAAATCGTTCTGGCCGAATTCGGATATGGCGGAACTTTGCAGCCCTCGTTCCCGAAATTCATTCTGGATGGAACAAAGCCAACACGCACGGCATGGTTCCTCAAGGAAACGGTACTGCCGCCGATCTACTGGAAAGCCATGCTTCGGGGCAAGGAATGGATGGCCAAACCAGAAAAGCTGAAGGTCGTGGTTGAGTAAGTTGCTGACGCGTTTGCGCATTTTCTTCCTTCATGCGCGATGAATAACGGGCGGATCAGATCCGCCCCTTTTTACGGATGAACACGATGATTGACCATCTGCGCCGCTACTTGCCGGTTCTGGACTGGGGTCGCACCTATGACCGAAAGGCATTTTCGAATGACATGATTGCTGCGGTGATCGTGACGATCATGCTGATACCGCAATCCTTGGCGTACGCCCTTTTGGCGGGCTTGCCGCCAGAGGCGGGCATATATGCCTCAATCGCGCCGATTATCTTATATGCGATCTTCGGCACCAGCCGCGCGCTTGCGGTGGGGCCGGTCGCCGTTGTGTCACTGCTGACCGCCTCAGCCGTGGGGCAAGTCGCCGAGCAGGGGACGGCAGGCTATGCCGTTGCAGCGTTGACGCTGGCATTCCTGTCGGGCGGATTTCTTGTTCTGATGGGGGTATTTCGTCTGGGCTTTCTCGCCAATTTCCTCAGCCACCCCGTCATCGCCGGGTTCATCACGGCCTCGGGTATCCTGATCGCGACCAGCCAGCTCAAACATATCCTTGGTATCAGCGCCCATGGGCACACGCTGCCCGAAATGCTGGGTTCTATCTTCGCGCATCTGAACGAGGTCAACTGGATCACGCTTGTGATTGGCGTTTCTGCCACTGGCTTCCTCTTCTGGGTGCGTGGCAACCTCAAACCCGCGTTGCGCAAACTGGGCACGCCACCGCTGATTTCCGACATTCTGACCAAGGCCGGACCCGTGGCCGCTGTTGTCGCAACAACCCTGTCCGTTTGGTTGTTAGGGTTGAATGACCGCGGCGTAAAGATTGTGGGTGAGGTTCCGCAGAGCCTGCCGCCTTTGACGCTTCCGGGTTTTGCACCCGACCTTTTGAGCGCACTTCTTGTTCCTGCAATCCTGATTTCGATCATTGGCTTTGTCGAAAGCGTTTCCGTGGCGCAGACCCTGGCGGCGAAAAAGCGTCAGCGGATCGACCCGGATCAGGAACTGATTGGCTTGGGGGCCGCCAACCTTGGCGCTGCGTTCACAGGCGGCTACCCGGTGACAGGTGGTTTTGCGCGCTCGGTCGTGAATTTCGACGCCGGGGCTGAAACACCAGCCGCTGGTGCCTTTACGGCCGTCGGGTTGGCGATTGCTGCTGTCGCGCTGACGCCGCTGGTCTACTTTTTGCCGAACGCAACGCTGGCTGCAACGATCATCGTCGCCGTGCTGAGCCTTGTTGACCTTTCAATCCTGCAAAAGACATGGCGTTATTCTAGGGCCGATTTCACAGCTGTGGCGGCGACAATCGTTTTGACCCTTGGCCTGGGTGTTGAGGTCGGAGTTGCCTCGGGCGTCACGATCTCTGTCCTGCTGCATCTCTACAAGACATCGCGCCCGCATGTGGCCGAGGTCGGCCTTGTTCCCGGGACCCAGCATTTCCGAAATATCCTGCGTCACAAGGTAGAAACAGACCCGGCACTGGTGACCTTGCGAGTGGACGAGAGCCTCTATTTCGTGAACGCCCGGTTCCTTGAGGACCTTGTGCAGAAACGTGTCACCAATGGCTGCGGAATCCAGAATGTCGTCCTGATGTTTTCTGCCGTAAACGAGGTGGACTATTCTGCCCTCGAAAGTCTTGAGGCCATCAACCATCGCCTGAAGGATATGGGGGTCGGTCTTCACCTTTCAGAAGTGAAAGGGCCGGTGATGGACCGCTTGAAGCGGTCGCATTTTATCGACGACTTGAACGGGCGGGTATTCTTGGCGCAACACGACGCATGGGCCGCACTTTCCAAACAGAATGGACAAGCGAAAGCAGCGGAGTAAACAGGTAGTAGCGGCAACAAAATTCCTCTGCCGGGTGTTGGCCTTGTCGGGTGGCAGGCAGGCTGGTTTCATGGGAGTCCACGTAAATCATGCACGCGACGATACATGTTTGGACACTAAAACCTATGGCCGTACTTCTGCATGTGTGTGTTCTCACGTGCCTCATTTTGCCAGGTTTCGCGGTCGCACGGGATGTGCGCGAGCAGCATGTTCAAACTGTTCTTGATGCTGTTGACGCCGTCTGCAGCCTGCCAAAGCTTACTGGTCTTGCTGCTCAGACCGCCATTCCCGGCAGTTGGCTGATCAGCGAAAAATATCGTCCCAACATCGCAAGACCTCGTGTGATATCCATTCGGCTTGTCATGACTGACCGCAGTGAGCTGGAGATTGAACGCCGCCAGCATAACGGGCAGCTGAGACAGTTTCGAGCGTCGCTGTGGCTTGACCATGGCAACGGCCCGAAACCTTACCTTCTGGCGATCGCGGATGGGGGTTGCAATGTTCGATCGGGCCGCGAAATTCGGTCAGCAGGTGACGCCTGGCAATATCTTGATCAGCTTGATGAAGACCTCACAACAGTAAGGTGGACCGAAACGCTGCAAGCCCCATGGCCTGATGGCGTAGACAATGGCGGTGTGCGGGTCGGGCTTATCGACTCTGGGCTTGCTTACGACTTGCCGGTTTTTCGCGATCAATTGGCGCGCGGGCCGGACAAACAACCGCTTGGGTTCGACTATTGGGATATGGATCCGTGGCCCTATGATGGCGACGTGTCACGCGGACGGTTTTTGCCTATCCGGCACGGGACGGCCGTCGCGTCCATCTTTGTTCGTGAAGCACCCGATGCCGCGATTGTTCCCTACAGGTATCCGCGACCGGATATGACGCGCCTGGGCGACATTGTCGCGCGGGCCGCAGGCGATGGGGTGCGGATTTTAGCTATGCCGCTGGGCAGCAACAAAAAGTCGGAATGGGCCGCGTTTGAGGCCGCCTTGGACGCGTTCGATGTGCTTGCGATTGTCTCTGCCGGAAACAACGGACGGGATATCGACAAGGACCCGGTTTACCCGGCGGCGATGTCCTCTGATCGGATCCTTACGGTGACATCGGCGGATGAGTTTGGACGTCTGGCTGAAGGCTCGAACTGGGGCCAAACCCATGTGGATGTGATGGTTCCGGCTGAAAACGTGCAGATCGTCGATTTTCGAGGTGCGTCGGGTGTCGCGTCAGGTTCAAGCTATGCTGTTCCGCGCGTTGCGGCGTTGGCTGCGCGTCTTCTGGCGGAAACACCAGAGCTTACCGCCATAGAGCTTAAAAACAGTATTTTGAGACTAGCTAAGCCTTCTCCGTTCGAGCGTGACGGTGTGCTTTCAACAGGATGGATTCCCAATCCGTTAGATCCGTAGCTACTGTCGTGTCGGGGCGGGTGGCGCGCTGTCGATAAATCGACGCGCAGCTTGCGCTTGCGTGGGATCAGCTTGAAGTAAGGCCTTGTATGCATCCTCAGCAAGTTCAGGCGCGTCGCCCCACACGCCTGATTGAATGGCGAACCGCAGGACCTGAGGGTCATCCTGGGCCAGTTCCATCGCGCGGCGTGCGTGGTGTGTCATCTCGTTGAACCTGCCCGCCAGTTGCAATGATACCAGCAGCGAAATGCGCGCATTGAGAGAATTCGGGACTTGATCGACTGCCTGCCCATGAAGGGCAATCGCCGCGTCAAAGTCGCCCGCACGCGCCAAAATGCGGCCTGCTTCCAAAAGTTGTCCTTGATTTTGGGTCGCGGAACAGGTGTCGGCCAGCGCTGCCAAATCCTTGTCCTGCCCGGCGGTGACGTCCAAGGCATCCATCGCGTCAACGCAATCCTCCAACGAGGATCCAAGGCTGGCTGTGATCTCGGCCGCGCGCGGATCATCTCTGAGTGAAAGAAGGGCGCGAATATCAGCGACTGGAATGGCTTCATAGCGGCCTTCGCCGCCACCGGCGTTGATGCCCACAAGCGCTCCGTCCTTGTTGACAAGCGCACCACCGCTGACGCCGGGTTGCATATAAGATGTCACATGAACGCGCCCAAGATCCGCGCCGGGTGCAGGTGCCGCGATAAAATCGCCGGGTTCAAACACGCGCACCTCCTGCCTGCCAACATCCGCACCGATTGCGTAGGTTTCGTCAATGGCCGCTTGCTCGTGGTCCAATTCGGCGATGATGCCTGTAGTTGGCAACCCATCCACTTCGATAAGTGCAAGATCACCGGCATAGGCAGATGGCACCACACGTCCGTCGCGCGGACCGTCCGGTGTAAATACGACGGCGTCCGGCTGATTGGCGACCACATGGCGGTTTGTCACAAGCAGGTTCGGCCCAATTCGCGTGGCGCTGGCAACCGGATCGAAACTGGATATCGGGAAGACCGCCTGTCGCAACCGGCAAACCGGCGCGGGGTGCGGGCAGTCGCCGAGAGCCTCGGCGCTTGGGTCATCCGTTGAAGGCCCATTCAGCAGTAGCACTGTCGTAGTCTGTCGCCCTGCGCGCTCGACCCTCACGTCGGCCTGTGCGGCATTTTCCGGCAAGAGAGACAGGGCCGCGACAGCGTCGCGCGGCTTGAGTACACGTCGGCCGTCAATATGCGTGACAAGGTCGTCTGGCAAAAGCCCGGCAACCTCAGCCGCGCCACCCGGTTGTACCGCGGAAATAACGGGCGCGGCTTTTTCGGCAAGTTGCTTTCGGCCCGGCCTTGCAAGGCTCCATCCCGGATCGGGATAAGTGACAATGCCGTCTTCGGCCAGCGCATCCGCAACACGAAGCAGCAGGTCTGTCGAGACCGCGAAATTAACCCCAATGTTTGTATCACCGCTTGATGCAAATATGGCCGACATCATGCCAAGAAGGCGCCCGTTTGCATCGACAAGCGCGCCGCCCGACACTCCGGGGTTTGCGGCAGCATCGGTTTGAACAAAGTGTTCAACCGGATTGAACCCAGCGTCCGAAATGTCGAGTGCGGATACCACTCCACAGGTGACGGAGATACCCAGCCCCCAAGCATTGCCCATCGCGCAGGCTGGTGTCGCCAGCGCAGGCGGCGGGGCAATCTCAAAACCCGGGAGATCAACATCCACGCGCAGCAGAGCGATATCGCTGGCGGCATCTGACGCGATCAGCGTTGTGGGCAATACACGCCCATCCCATATGCGCACATCTATGCGGTCGGCTGGTTCTATCACATGCCATGCCGTTGCGACAAAACCTGAGGGCAGCACAACACCGCTACCTTCCGGCGCAATTCCTGTTCGTGTACCGGCACCACCCTGCGCGTGGCCGGGCCACACGGGAAGCACGGACACAACCGATTTGATCGTGTCAGCGGGAAAACCGTGCGATGTCTCGCCAGATGATCCCGACGGTAGCATTGTCGCCACCGCGAGTGCTGTAAGGGTTCTCATTGTGGCTGTGATACTGATCACGATTGATGTCTCCATTCTAAAAGCATTAACCCTGCTGTCTTGCCCTGGACACACTTGTTGGAGGGGCAGGGACAATATGGTCGCCATCAGACCTGACGCCTTCGGATTGGATTTGCCCGGCTGGATACGCCCGGATCGCTCCGCACCGATATTTGAGTCGGCCTTTCAAAAAGTCCGTTTCGGCAAGGCTGGGTTCCGCCATACTTCGGCCTTCATTTCTCAAAGGAACGCGTGTCTTGCACCCTGACCTGCATCGTGGCTGATGGATGCTAACATATCGAGGCAGTTCAAAGCGAATAGGGCAACGATCCCGAACCGGCTATTGGCCAAGGCGTGGCTTTCATTCTTTGAAAGCAACTCGGGCAAAGATCGCGAAATGGGCAACGCTGGCGTTCCTGACTGCTGTACGGGTTCGGAAAACAGGCCAGACGGATTTCTGAAATCTGTTGGTATAGCAGTGGCAAAGAGCTTAAAAGAGGCGAAAGAGTAAGCCGTTCGCCTAACTTTAAAAAAGAATTTGAAATATTGCGCTTTTGGACAGTTTTCGGGTTCAACGTGCAGGGCATTTAGGGGCCACTTGGCAAGCAGGTTGCAAGAATAATCCTGTGGCATAGCTTTAGCCAGATCAGAGACGTGTAATGGATATTGTTCTTGTAACAACAGTGGTTGCATCGCTTTTTGTCGTGATCGGCTTGGCCGAGCCAGCCGCAACGCGGCTTCGTATTCCGTATAGCGTTGTACTTGCTGTTCTTGGCACGATTATTGGCGTGACTGCGGTCTTTTTTCTTCGAACCGACCTGACCGAAGTGATGAACCCAGTGGCCGAAGCCATCCTCGGGCTACCGATCAGCGCGAATGTTTTCCTGTACTTGTTCCTGCCAACGCTGCTTTTTCAAGCGACGCTTGGAATGAACTTGCGGCGTATGATGGATGACTGGGTTCCCATACTCGTCCTGGCAATCGTCGCGGTTTTTGTCGCCACCTTCACGGTTGGCTTTGCCCTTGCGGCCGTAAGTTCGCTATCGGTCGTCGCGTGTCTTTTGCTGGGTGCGATCATTTCTACAACCGACCCATCGGCCGTTGTGAGTATTTTTCGGTCAATTGCGGCACCGCAAAGACTGTCCCGGATAATCGAAGGCGAGAGCCTGCTGAATGATGCAGCCGCGATTGCATTGTTCGGGCTGTTCATCGGCTTTGTGATGGTTGGCGCACCGGACCCAAAGCCAAGTGACGCCCTTATCCAGTTTCCCTTGCTTTTGGTTGGGGGTGCCGTGACTGGTTGGATTCTGGCCCGCGCCAGCCTGTGGTTGATGTCGTTGATCGAGGGCTTTGAACTGGCGCAGATCTCAATCTCGATCGCCTTGCCATACCTTGCTTATGTCGTCGCAGAGCAGAGTATCGGTGCGTCAGGCGTTATTGCAGTTGTTGTTTCCGGTATCACTCTGAACCTGTCTGCGCCTGGGCGTTTGACCCCGCAGGCATGGGCGCGCCTTTCCGATGTCTGGGGTGTGCTTGCGCATTGGGCCGGGGCGCTGATCTTTATTCTGGCTGCACTGTTGATCCCAAGGTTGCTGAGCGGCTTTCAGTGGTCAGATTTTGGGCTGATCCTTGTGGTAATTGTTGCAGCCGTTGCTGCCCGCGTTTTCATTCTGTTTGGCTTTCTGCCCTTTTTGACCCTGCTACGTGTTTCACCGCCAGTGGATCGCCCGTTCCGCTTTGCGATTCTCTGGGGTGGTATGCGCGGTGCAGTAACTCTTGCGCTGGCATTGGCCGTGACAGAGAACGCCCAAGTTGCGGCCGAGACAAAAAGGGCCATTGGTATCCTTGCGACGGGTTTCACCCTGTTCACCCTTATCGTTCAGGGGCCAACCCTTCGGCCATTCATACGCCGCCTTGGGCTTGATAAGCTTTCAGCCGTGGACGAAGCCCTGTCCCGACAGGTCATCGCCGTTTCATTGCAAACAGTCCGCGAAGACGTGGAAAAGACCACATCAAGCTATGAACTGACACCCGATATCATCCGGTCAGAGGCTGTTCAGTTCGGTCAAAGGCTTGAGGCCGCGGTGCGTTCCGCAGAGGAACGCAAAGATATTCTGGACCGAGATCGCGTAACCCTGGGCCTTATCGCACTGGCCGGTGCCGAGAGGAATTTTGTTCTGGGCCACATGCGCGACCGATCGCTTTCGACACGTTTGGCCGAACGGGCGCTTTTGGACATTGATCGACTGATTGAGGCAACGCGCCTGCAAGGGCGCACGGGGTATCTACGGGCGGCGCGCCGAACCATCGATTATGGCAGATTTTTTCGCGTCGCCGCTTTTCTGAATGACAGACTGCGTTTGCGGGCTCCGCTGGCCCGTGTAACCGCGCATCGTTTTGAAGTTTTGCTTGCCCAACGTCTGGTGCTTCGCGATATCTACCGCTTTGTGGATCAACGCATTCGCCGGATACACGGGCGTCGCGTTGCGGGCATCCTCAGGGAGCTTATTGACCGCAGGGCCGAGTATGTAGACACCGCCCTTGATGGCCTTCAGCTTCAGTATCCAGGCTTTGCCGAAGAAGTTCAGCGCCGCTTCATCCGCCGTATCGCCTTGCGGCTGGAAGAACGGGAATACACCGAGATGTTCGACGAGGGTTTGATTGGGGCCGAACTGTATTCAGTGCTTTTGCATGACGTTTCCGAAAAACGCACGGAAGCCGAAGAGCGCCCAATGATTGATATCGCACCGAGGGCGGCGGAGCTTGTAAAACGAATACCGGTTTTGTCGGACGTAAGCCCGTCCGGGCTTCGCCGTCTTGTGCGCGCATTAAAGACTCGCCACGTAGAAGCAGGCGAGATCATCATCCAGAAAAACGCCCCGGCGCGCAGGGTCTACTTTATCGTCTCAGGCGCGGTTGAGCTCGAAATGGCTGGACAAAGCTGGCGCTTGGGCCGAGGCGAAATTTTTGGTCAGACTGAATTGTTACTGCGCCAAAAACGCCGGGCAACCGTCCGTGCGATTGTGCCCACGACACTTTTGATATTGGACGAGGAAAAATTCCGCAGACTTGTCCAGCGCAGCAAGTCCCTGCGTGAGGCAATAGTCGCGAGCGCTGCAAGCCAGGGTGTTGAACTGCGTAAGCTCTTAGAAACAGAGTAAATTTCTTTGTCACTCTATCGAACTGAGTGGTGTCCCGTACTGCGATCCTGAGCTATCGAATTGGCTTTAGCTCGCTGGCCCATTGGACCAGAAACGCGACATTTTAACGAATCTGGAATTTGTGGCACTCTTCCCGCCAGGCGAGATCAGATCCGTCTTGCAAGTGATCTACCGCTTATGGCCTGGGAGGAGCCCGCTATGAACCTGAGACCTGACCCTACATTTCACGCAACCCCAAAACTTGCCATGGAAGCGCCTGCGGAAACGCTTGCCTTCACATTGATGCTCAGCCCGGATGGCTCGGAACCCGATGGGCTTGCCGTTATAGATGTTGATCCGAAATCCAAGACTTACAGCCAGATCGTCCACAAGCTTATGATGCCCAACAAGGGGGATGAGTTTCATCATTTTGGCTGGAATGCCTGCTCTTCGGCCCTGTCTCCATTGACCGGACATGCCTTTTTAGAGCGGCGATATCTGATTATACCGGGTATCCGGTCCTCTCGCATTTATGTAATCGACGTGAAAGAGCCGCTGAAGGCAAAAATTCACAAGATTATCGAGCCAGGAGAGGTCTTCGCCAAAACCGGTTATTCGCGCCCGCATACGATCCATTGCGGCCCCGAAGGTATCTACGTTTCAACACTCGGCGGCGGCGGGCCGGATGGAACTGATGGACCTCCGGGCATTTTTATCATGGATTGCGAGACATTCGATATCCTCGGGCGCTACGAAATGGACCGGGGCGAGCAAGACAAGCACTATGATTTTTGGTGGAACCTTCCGCGTGATTACATGGTGAGTTCCGAATGGGGACTGCCGCCGCAATTCGAAAACGGGATCGTGGCCGAGGATTTGCTGTCCAACAAATATGGTCACAAAATTCACTTCTGGAACCTGCGTGAACGCCGGAATGTCCAGACCATTGATCTGGGCGAAAACCATCAAATGGCTTTGGAAATCCGGCCCGCTCATGACCCTGCAAAGGATTATGGATTCTGTGGTGTCGTGGTCGACACGACAAACCTGCAGGGTTGCATCTTCACGTGGTGGCAAAAAGACGACGGCACGTTCGAGGCGAAAAAGACCATCACAATTGATCCACGGCCAGAGAAGGCCGAGAACCTCCCACCCCTGTTGCAGGGGTTCGAGGCCGTGCCGCCCTTGGTGACCGACATCGACCTTAGCCTTGACGATAAGTACCTCTATGTCGCGTGCTGGGGTCAGGGTGAAATGCACCAATATGATGTTTCCGACCCGATGAACCCCAAGCTGACCGGGAAGGTAGAGCTAGGCGGGATTGCCAGAGGCGCGAAGCATCCAAATGGCAAAGGCTTTGCCTACGGTCCGCAAATGGTCGAGATCAGCCGGGATGGCAAGCGGGTCTATTGGACCAATTCGTTGTATTCAACGTGGGATGATCAATTCTACCCCGACGATGAGGGCGGGCAAATGGTCATGGCGAATGTCGGTGAAAACGGTGGCTTGGAACTGGACAAGGATTTCTATGTTGAGTTCCCGAAAGGTTATCGCAGCCACCAGATCCGCTTGGAAGGTGGTGACTGTTCAACCGATAGTTTCTGCTACCCGTCCGTCTGACGCGTGGGCGGATTGGAAACGACAACAGCTCTTTGGTGGGCTGTTGTCGCCTCGGGCATATACCATGGGATTAATCCCGGGATGGGGTGGCCGCTGGCGGTTTCCGCCGCATTGATGGACAAGAGCCGCAACAGTTTCTTCAACGCATTGATCGCTTTGGCCGCCGGGCATCTAGTTGCGATGGCTGCCATTCTTTTTCCTTTCACAGCGCTGCTGTTTCTGGCCGAGAGGCAACGGGAAATTCAGATTGGCGCGGCATGTCTTGTGATCGGTCTGGGCGTCTATCTTTTGTTCAACCGCCGCCACCCGCGCTTTCTTGCGCGCGTGCCGCCGTCGCGGCTTGCACTGTGGTCATTTCTAGCGGCAATGGCGCATGGCGCGGGATTGATGTTGGTGCCCATCTATCTTGGCATCTGCCGCACGATCGCAACCGACCCGGGTCACGCAGCCGCCTCTGACCTGATGACTGGCAACGCGAAAGTCGCCGTGTTGGTTGCCGTGGCTCACACCGTGGCGATGACATCCTCTGGCGGTCTGCTCGCGTTCGGAGTCTACCGTTGGCTGGGGCTGCGGTTTCTGTCCAAGAGCTGGTTCAACCTGGACCTGGTGTGGGCGCTGAGCCTGATCCTTGTAGGAGTTCTGTCGCTGATGTTTGTGCACTAAGTTGATCGATCCCTGGGTTAAGTTTTTAGAAGAGTTGCCAACAAATGCTACACGTTACGCGGTGCATCTTGGGTTTAGAAGCTGCAAGGACAAACTAGAGTTTAGTGTTCCGCAGGCGTCAAAAAACTTGTCAGACAAATAGCGTTTATCCGGTATTGCAGGAATCAGTCAACGAAATCACTTTTTTGAAGACTTCGATTATTGTTTATTTTCAGGATGTTTATGGTGCGCCTAGAGAGAGAAAGTTTGAACTCTCTTTTCGACACTTTACAAGAATGGGAAGCCCTTCTCGCACAGACTGATCTAGCCGATCAGAGGTGCGAAGATGACGAATTCGCGCCATAAATACAATAATTTAGCTAAAGGTGCGACGCCCGCGCCGTTCTCGCTACGTCTGACTTTCGAGGAACGTGTCAAACTCGAAGAGGCCGCAAATGGTCTGCCTTTGGGGGCTTACATCAAGGCAAAGTTGTTCGGTGAGGACCTGGAAAAGGTTCGCAGGCGCAATACGCGCCCTGTGGAGGATCATATCGCCCTGGCGCGTGTTCTGGCTGCGTTGGGGAAGACCCGCCTGTCTTCCAACCTCAATCAGCTCGCACGGGCAGTGAATACGGGCACGCTGCCCGTCCATCCCGATATCGAAGCGGAGATTAGTGCGGCTTGCCGCGAGATTGTTGAGATGCGCACTGAGTTGATGCGCGCCCTCGGCAAGTCGGGCGGTGCGCCATGATCCTCAAAGCCAAAGAGCGCGGAGATGCTGTGCAACTCGGTCGCTACCTGATGGCGATGCGAGACAACGATCATGTCGAGCTTCATGAGGTACGGGGCTTTGTCAGCGATGACGTCATTGAAGCCTTCCAAGAGGCGGATGCCATTGCCAAAGGCACGCGAGCCAGAAACCACCTCTTTTCACTCAGCCTGAACCCTCCACCGGATGAGCATGTCTCGGTTGAAAGCTTCGAATCTGCCATAGGCCGGGTCGAAGGGGAGCTTGGTCTGGACGGTCAGCCTCGCGCTATTGTTTTCCATGAGAAAGACGGACGCAGGCATGCGCATGCCGTATGGAGCCGTATCGATGGCGAAGAGATGAAGGCCATCAACCTTCCATTCTACAAGAACACACTGACGGGCATATCGCGCGATCTGTATCGCGAGCATGGTTGGGAGATGCCAAAGGGCTTCCAAGATCGCGAGCTTCGCGATCCGCTCAGCTACAGCCGTGCAGAATGGCAGCAAGCTAAGCGCACGCGCCAAGACCCGAAGGCGATGAAAGAAGCCATGCGTGAAGCCTGGGCAGGCTCGGACTTCCGCCGGAGCTTTGAAGCGGCGATGCGCGAGCGCGGCTACATGCTGGCGCAAGGTGATCGGCGCGGCTTTGTCGCCGTGGATTGGCGCGGTGAGGTTTACTCACTTTCACGCGGTACAGGCGTGAAGACCAAAGAACTCGAAGCCCGCCTGGGCAATCCGCAGAAGCTGCAATCGGCTGATGATGCCAAGAGCTTTATTGCAGAACGCATGACGCCCAAGCTCCGCGCCTGGGCGAAGGAAGCCGAAGAACAAGCCCTCAAGGAAAACCTCGCTGTGCAATATCAGCGAGAGCAGATGGTGCAGCGTCAGCGCTACACGCGCGATCAGCTCAAGATTCAGCATGAGCGACGCTGGCTTGAAGAGGAACAGAAGCGCGCCGAACGCACCCCGACAGGCATTCGCGGTCTATGGGGCTGGATCACGGGGAAGAACCGCAAGATCAGAGAGGAGAACGAAGCCGAGATGGTCCGTGCACAAGAACGCGACCGCGCCGAAAGGCAAGCGATGATCGAGCGACAACTTGATGAGCGCCGCAGGCTAAAGGAACACGCCGATCTCGCACGCGCAAAGCAGCAAGAGCAAATGCAGGCGCTTAATCGCGACGTGGCGCATTACATGATGCTGGGCGGCAAGGCCCCGATGGATGTGACGCAGCGCTTCGAAGATCAGAACAAAGAACAAATGCGCGCTGAGCGTCGGCGGAACGAAGAACGGCAGCGCCGTGAAGAACAAGCACGGCAGGAACAGAGAAACCGGGATCGCGGGCGCGATCATGAACCAGGCTAGAGGATATCAAAATGTATGAGGAATTCTGCGTTGCCAGCCATGAACGACTGCGTATTCGCGGTGGTGAGGTTGATATCGGCCTCAGTGCCTATCTCCAGAACGGCATGGGCGAGACGCTCATGCTCGAATGGTACGCTTCAGCATCAAAGTTCGAAGCGGGCGATCCCATCGGCGTTGTTCATGGCACCATGCGGTCTGTTGAAATCTATGCGCCGTGCGACGGGACAATGCTTCTTGCTGCCGACGATGCGGCCCCGCTTAGCGATTGGCTTGCGACAATCCGTATGGAGGATGAACAGACCCTCAAGCCCTTGATGAGCCTTGAGGCTCATGCGGACTATGCCGCGCGTCTTCAGCGGGCAGCGCGATAAACTCGAAAAGCATGCGCTCACGAAAACGAATGCCGTTTGGGGCGCTTTCCCTGTCATAGCAGGGAAAGCTGTTCGGTTTCGTTTGAGCGGAAGCGAATTGGCGGTCCAACAAGCACGAAATCCTTCTTGGCATGCTTAACCAGCATGCCCTGATAGAAGCCCATGCCGCTTTCGCGCCTGGCTGCGCTGTTCATCGTCGCTTCGCGGTAGGTCTCGGGAGTGCCATCGAAGTAGCGGATTGCTACGAGCCTGTAGGCCTCGAAGGTATATTCACCGCTGATCCCACGGACTGATGTACAAACGCATTGGCCGTTCTGCCAAGGAAACGGTCGGCGAACGCGGCCTTCGAGACCGATCTTATCCGCACTGTAGGAGGCATGGATGTCACCTTCGCCGATCATCCGGTCGGTCTGGTGACACCATCTTCCCGAAGCAAGGCGTGATGGGTCGACGAAGACGACGTCGTTTGATGTGATGGGGGCGCTCATGAGCGCCCCGCTTCGTTTGCGGTTTCTGGGGCATCTTCTAGCGGCAAGCGCAGGGCGATGCGGCCATTGATCGGGCAGGTTTCCAATTGAAGCGTGAAGCCACGTCCGTCGCGGTGCTGCCAGGCGGCTCCAACTTTGGTCCAGTAGGACTTCTCGCCTCGCTGGGTGACGTGCCACGCCAGATAGTCGGGCGCGTTTTGATGTTGGGTTTGGGTTTCGGATTCGCGTGCCATGATTTCCTCCTTTGTTTGTCGGTTGGCTTGCTAACGCCCTCCCGACGCGCCGGAGGCAGAGGCGCAGGGTTCATGTTCAACACGGCTGGCGTCAGCCAGGTGGTGCGGGCAGGACATTGAAGACGGGGCCGCGTCCGGTCAGGGAACTAAGGGCAAGACCAAGCAAGCCAGCAGACAGACATAGAGGGGAACAGATCAGCACGAAGACGGCCTAGCCCAAGGAGGCGCGCCGACACGCCGCTGGAAAACCGTCATCCACGAAAATCCGCAGAGCAGTTGATCGCTAGCTCGCTGCTACCCGAACGCGTGCAAGCAAAGACATGGAGCCTGCACTCAGTGTTCGTCCGATCCTGCCTGACAAAGATGCTGCCCAAACCGGAAGACAAGCGCGCTTGCGCGTCGTCACCTCCATTCCAAGAGCGTCTCCCGACCCATCAGAGCCTTCATTGGCCAATGATGATGTGTGCGTGGGCCGAAAGGCCCTGAGCGGTTCGGGGCCTCCTTGAAACAAAGGAGGATACGATGAAACTCGTAACCCGATTTGAAGCGGCATCCCGCAGCACGGCAGAATTGCACGGCCTCTATCGTGAGGCTTTCAATGCCTTCGCCGCAGCGCCTCGTGGCTCGCAAGAGTACCGCGATGCGCTCACAAGCTTGCGCAATATCGAGGATGAATTGGCATGCCGTGCACCACGCTTCTAAATCAGTCGCGGCTGGCCGTTAGGCTGGTTGCGACTCTCACTCTGGCTGCAATCCATAAGGAATGAAATGAAGCTCTTTCTCAATGCCTTCGGGCAATTTATCAGCAATTAATTCGCGCATCATGGCAAGCTTTTCTTCAGTATGTGGAAACCCACGCTGGAGTTGTTTCCACATTTGCCTGCCAAATATCCGAATTTCTGGAACGTTCAAGGCCCTTACACTGTGAAGCCAAATCATGACACCTGCTGCATCTGAGGGCTGACCGATCTTCTGAAAATCCTTAATAATACGTGTTAGCACCACTGGACACGTGTCACACTGTTTTGATATTTCTTCATCACGAGGTATTCTTAGATCAAGCGCAGCGTCTGGAATTCTCCCAGATTCCAAAAGTTTTATCCGCATGCTATTAGCTAAAATTAAGAGGGTAGATATTTCTTCTGCATCGGCACCAGCTAAACTCGTGGTAAACCTCTCTATATCGTTTCTCATAGCATCAGCCGAGGCTTCAAGTACTCGCTTTTTTATCCATCCAAACATTTTCTCCCTTAACTATCTAATATCCCCAAATCACTTATAAAATCATGCAGCTACATAATGCTCATCTAAAACAAATCCAAATGGAATGGTTGCGCTTCTTAATCCGACTATTGAACTGCAAATTATTCACAGTAAACAAGGTATCATGAATGAGAAATAGATTTGACTCTTCTATCCACAGGTCACTTTCACACCGTACAAGGCGCGGCTGGCCGTGAGGCCAGCCGAAATTTTCTGTATGTTTGGAGCCGCCTATGCGGCGGCGCCAGCTTCCTGCTCCTCCTCGATCACGGGCTGCAAGCCATGGAGGAAATCTGCTGCGCGCTGCGCATGGGCTGCGGCTGAGAAGATCGCGCGCTTGTCCTCCTTCAGAACCTTAAGCCAACTCTGAATATACGCGGCGTGATCTGTGCCGGGCTCCGGCGTCAATTCCAGATCGGCGCAAAGAAAGGCTGCGCCAAGCTCGGCAACAAGCTCCTCACGGGCATAGCCTTCATCGCCCCAACGCTTGCGGCCAAAGTCACGATCAAGACGGCTCTTGTGCTTCGTCCAATGCGTTAGCTCATGCGCCAACGTGGCATAGTAGGCCTCGGGGCTTCGGAAGGTCTCGAAAAGCGGCATCTGCACGTGATCGCTCCCGCCTGCATAATGTGCGCTGTTGCCACCATGATGGATGTCGGCGCGCGTGTTCGCAAAGAAGCCTTCCGCATGCGCGATCCGTGAGGCCGGATCGATGATTGGCTCCGGCTTGGCGTAGTAGTGCTCGGGCAAGCCTTCGATCTGCTCCACATTGAAAACGCTATAGCCTTTCATGAACGGGATTTTGTGCTCTTCCTCGGATCCATCGACCTGCTCTTCGGTCTTCGTGATGGTGTTGGCATAGACTACGAGGTTTCCGCGCTCGCCCTTCTTGACGTGTGCGCCCAGTTCCTTGGCTTGGCGATAGGTCATCCAGTACTGGGAGAGATAGCCCGCCTCGACGCTCGCACCCCAAAGCATCAACACGTTGATACCGTTGTAAGGCATGCCGTTGTGCCGTAGCGGCTTGGTGATCTTTCCTTCTAGATTGCCAGCGCTCCACGGCTTCAGCCATGTCAACTCGCCTTGCTCCAGATCGGCAACAATTTTGTCGGATACTTTCTGATAAACGTCTTTTTTCATTGGCTTTTTCCTTCCTTGGATAGTCGGTTGCGCATGCAACCGGACTAGGCCCGCGCCAATGAGCGGGGGGACGGCCGTCCAGACCGAAAGCCAGGAGGATGGTGCGGGCGCAGGCAAAGCCGAGCCACGGCCCTGGCTTTCGCCCGAAGCCGATGTGAAGGGCTTGGTCTTGACGGAGGACGGGCCTGCAAGGCCCAAAACAAACAGAAGAAGTATCAGCCGATTAAGGCTGACTAGACCCGCGCAAGGGATGGAAGCCGCAGGGCCGAGACTTCAGGCTCGGTTCACGACAGCCCGATCCGCGAGGATGCGCCACGAACATGGGCATAACTCTCAGTTATCATTGAAAAATCACACCCCGCCTGTATCATGATGTGATAGAGCAGAAAGGTATTAAAGTGAAAGCAGGTCCCGTCACTGTCAGGCAACTCCTTGAAAACCGTCAGCGCTTTTGCGTGCCGATTTATCAGCGCCACTATGTTTGGACGAAGGACAAGCAATGGGAACCATTCTGGAATGATGTGCGCACGAAGGCCATCGAACGCCTCAATGGGCGAGACCGCCGTTTTTCCCACTTCATGGGCGCGGTCGTGCTGGAAGCACGCGGGGCAGCCTCTTCACGCCAAGTGACGTCATTTCAGGTCGTTGATGGTCAACAGCGCCTAACCACCTTCCAGCTCTACTTGGCAGCGGCCAGAGACTATGCAAAGCAAGCCGGGTTTGAAGATACGGTCGGATTGATCGAGGGATATCTCTTCAATGAGAAAGAACATCTCATGGAAGACCCTGAAATTGAGAAATTCAAAGTCTGGCCAACAAAATATGACCGAGAGCTTTTTCAAGATATCCTAATGGAAGAGCGCTCTGCGCTGCGGAAGAAGTATCGCGAATACTTCTACGCACGCCGCGACAAGATTTATGAATACAGCACCGTTCCGAACCTGCTTGGGTCATACGGGTATTTCTTTGATCGCATAAAGCATGCTGTCGAGAACGATGATCTGGAAGACGACTTCGCGGAAACGATTGAAGTCGACGACGAAGAAGCTGAAGACACCGTTTCCACGTCGGAAGAAGGCCATGATGAAGATCGCGCTGCGATGGAGCTGCGTTTGGACGCGCTGTGGGAAGCGCTGATCGAAGAGTTCAAGGTCGTGGAGATCACGCTTGAAGAAGGCGATGACGCTCAGGTTATTTTCGAGACCTTGAACGAGAGAGGCAAGCCGCTCCTTGCCGCAGACCTTGTTCGTAACAACATCTTTCATCGTGCGGATGCGCGGCGCGAACATGCTGACAAGCTCTTCGATAAGTATTGGAAAGACTTTGAAGACCCGTTCTGGAGCGTGATGGAAAAACAAGGCCGCTACAAAAGGGAGCGGATCGAGTTCTTCCTTGCGAATTTCATCGCCGGAAAGGTCGCAGGTGAGGTGACGCTCTCCAAGCTATTCAGCGAGTACAAGGCCTTCATCAAGATACAGGCCAACAAAGCGACTGGCGGATACCCAAGTGTCGAGTCCGAGCTGCAAGACCTCAGAGCCTTTGGCGCACTGTATCGACGCTTGCTCGAACGAAATGCCGATGATCCGCTTGGGCACTTCGCCAAGCTACTCCATCCTTGGGACGTGACCACGGTTTACCCGCTGGTACTGCGCTTGTGGTCCGAGGAGATGGATGAGGATGAAAAGGCGGAATGCCTGTCTATCCTCCTGACTTTCATCGTTCGCCGCGCGATCTGTGGCCTGACGACCAAGAACTACAACAAGTTTTTCTTGTCCGTGTTACGCCATCTCGAAGCCAACGGTTTCTCAAAGAACAATCTTGCCAAATTCTTATCGGCCCAGACTTCAGAAAGTGCCCGCCTTCCAAGTGACACGGAATTCGAGAGCGCCTGGATGTCTGCGCCTGTCTACGGGCGCAGGCTGACACCTTTGCGTGTAAGAGCGGTGTTGGAAGCCATCGAGCGCGAGAAGCGCCAGAAGTTCCACGAGACAGATCAACTCGCATCCGATCTATCCGTCGAACATATCCTGCCATCTAAATGGGAGGAACACTGGCCGCTACCAAGCGGCGAGACGCCGACGAGTGATGAGCGCCTTCAAGCGATGTTCGCCAGCGAAGAGAACGAAACAAACATTGGGCAGATTGTCAGGCGCAATCGCCTCTTAAACACCTTCGGCAATCTGACAGTATTGACCAAGCCTTTGAATGCGAGCGTGAGCAATGGTCCCTTCAAAGGCAAGCGCGAGGCGCTTAGCGACCATTCACTGCTGGTTCTGAACCGAGAGATCATTAAGAACGAGGATTGGGACGAGGAGCAGATTGAGGAGCGCGGCAAGGCGCTTTTCGAAGCTGCACGGGGCCTATGGCCTTATCCAAGCACCATCTAGAGTGCAGTAGATCGATCTACTGCAAAAAATTCACTTGACAGCTCGTGGGTTGGGTTGTATGTCTGTGGTATGAGCTACAGACAAAAAATTACAAAACTAGCAGATGTGTGTGACATCCAGGGCGGATTCACGGCGCGCTCAGCGCTCGTCGAAGATGAGATCGCTGGTCTGCCAGCCCTCCAACTCCGCGACTTGCAGGCGCAGAGCGACGTCCCTCTCGCGCAAGCTTCACGCTTCAAGCTTGAGGGAAAGGTAGATCGCTACCTGGTATCTTCAGGCGATATCCTTTTCCGCTCGCGCGGAGACAGGAACACAGCACATATGGCTGTGGGTTCCGCAGGCGATGAAGCTATCGCCCTCTTGCCGCTCATTATCCTCCGTGCGCATCGCGACGAAGTTCTCCCGGAGTATCTGACCTGGCTGATCAACCAACCAGAAGCGCAGCGCTACTTCGACTCCTGTGCGCGCGGAACAAAACTGCGGATGATCTCGCGCGAATGCCTGGACGAGCTGTCCGTCAGCATTCCCGATTTGGAAACCCAGCGGCTTATCGTCGAAGTAAGTCGGCTAGCCTCGCAAGAGGCTAGCCTCCTTCGCGAGCTCGCCGACAAGAAAGAAGAATTCATGAGCTTCGCCCTGCTGCGTCAGGTGCGAAACGCCCAGCTTCACGGCAATGAAGCTGGGCATCCTGTTGCCCGTCAGCCGACTAAGCATACGGGCAAAGTGCAACGGACAAACTCAAGAGGTGAATAATGTCCATCAACATTGGAAACTACCATGCCGAAGGCCCCTTCGGCAACGATAACTGCCTTCAGCCCCGTTCGGGCGTCTATGTGATTCTTGGTCGCCGCAACATGACGGCGCGTTGGAGCGTTGTGGATGTCGGCGAGTCTGAGAACATCCGCGAACGCGTCACAAATCATGACCGTGCCCTTTGCTGGCGCGGACAAGGCCACGCTCAGCTTAATGTCGCTGCGATCTATGTCGACGCGCCGAGCCGCAAGCAAATCGAACGCGAACTTCGTAAGCAGTACAGTCCGCCCTGTGGATTGATTTGAGAAAACAGTTGGGGCGGGGATGTCTCCCGCCCCACAATAAGACGCGAAAGGAATTGAAAATGAACGATAATCTAACACAGGCGGAAGTGAACAACGCGGCATGGGCGGCTTGCGATACGTTCCGTGGCGCAGTCGATCCTGCCCAGTACAAAGACTACATCCTGGTGATGTTGTTCCTGAAGTATATTTCAGACCTCTGGAACGACCACTTTGAAACCTACCGCGAGCAATTCGGCGATGATGATGTGCGCATTCGCCGCCGCATGGAGCGCGAGCGCTTCTACTTGCCTGAGGGTGCGAGTTTCTACGACCTCTATGAGCAGCGCAATGAGCCGAATATTGGTGAACTCATCAACATGGCGCTGGAGAAGATCGAAGACTCGAACCGCGCCAAGCTCGAAGGCGTGTTCCGAAACATTGATTTCAACTCCGAGAGCAACCTCGGACGTACTAAGGATCGCAACCGCCGCCTTAAGAATCTGCTTGAAGATTTCAACAAGCCTGCCCTCGACCTCCGGCCCTCACGCGTCAAAGAGGACATCATCGGTGAGTGCTATATCTACCTGATCTCGCGCTTCGCTTCTGATGCGGGCAAGAAGGCAGGCGAGTTCTTTACCCCGGCAGCGGTGTCTGGACTTTTGGCAAAGCTCGCCGCACCGAAGGCAGGCAATACCATTTGCGACCCTGCCTGTGGCTCGGGTTCGCTTTTGATCCGAACTGCCGAGGAAGTCGGCTCGGATAACTTCGCTCTCTACGGGCAGGAAGTAAACGGCGCGACCTGGGCGCTAGCGCGCATGAATATGTTCCTACACGCCAAAGACGCCGCCAAGATTGAGTGGTGCGATACTTTAAACAGCCCCGCGCTGGTTGAAGGCGATCATCTTCAAAAGTTCGATGTTGTGCTCGCCAATCCGCCATTCTCACTGGATAAGTGGGGTGCAGAGGATGCGGACACGGATCAGTACAATCGCTTCTGGCGTGGCATTCCGCCCAAGTCCAAAGGTGACTACGCCTTCATCACGCATATGATTGAGATCGCCAAACGGCAGTCGGGCCGCGTAGCCGTTATTGTCCCGCATGGCGTTCTGTTCCGTGGTGGCGCTGAGGGTAAAATCCGGCAGCAGCTAATCGAAGAAAACCTTCTTGATGCCGTGATCGGCCTGCCCGCCAACCTGTTCACGACTACGGGAATCCCAGTCGCAATCCTCGTCTTCGACCGTTCGCGTGAAGAAGGTGGCGCAAATGAAGATCGCAAGGACGTGCTATTCATCGATGCTAGCAAGGACTTCACGCCTGGCAAAACTGTCAATGTCATGGATGATAGCCACATTGCCAAAGTCATCGACACGTTCGGCGGCAGGAAAGAGCTAGAAAAATACTCGCACCTCGCCGATAGCGAGGAAATCGCAGAGAACGACTTCAACTTAAATATTCCACGGTATGTAGACACGTTTGAGCCCGAAGAGGAAATTGATGTGGCCTCAGTTCAGGTCGACATCGCCCGGATCGAGTCTGAGCTCGCGGACGTACGCAAGAGAATGGCCGTACACCTGAAGGAGCTTGGGATCGATGCTTGAGGCCACCGAAGAAACACCAGAAAGACAGAGCAAGCATTCACGAGCTCATAGACAACTCCAACGCCTTGGCGTTGAGGAGGTGCCAAAGGGATGGGAGCTAGGCGATGTTGGGCAAGCTTGTTCAATCAGGAATGAACTTCGCCTTCCGCTCTCCGTTGATGTTCGTGCGTCTATGCAAGGCGACTATCCCTACTACGGCCCTACCGGGGTGCTAGATACGATTAATGAGTACAGAGCAGAGGGCGACTTCGCGCTTATTGGCGAAGATGGTGACCACTTCTTAGACTCCACCTCGAAGCCGCAGACACTTCGCGTTAGCGGGAAGTTTAACGTCAACAATCACGCGCACATTATTGGCGGCACCTCTTTTTGTACCGTCGGTTGGTTCTTGTATTTCTTTCAGCACCGCGACATTTCGCACTCGCTCACTCGACAGGGGGCTGGTCGCTACAAACTCACCAAAGCTGCGCTAGAAAAACTGCCGATATTGCTTCCACCGTTATCAGAGCAGCGAAAGATTACAGCAATCCTGGAGACATGGGATGAAGCTATCGAGAAGCTTGAGGAGCTGATCGCTGCCAAGGAGCGATTTCATCGTTGGATCGAATGGCAAGTGATAGGCGAAAAAGAGACGCGTCGAAACTGGGTAGCGACGAAGCTTGGTGACATCCTAGTAGAAGTGAAGATTCGAAGCACGAAACACAATCAGTTCCCTGTGCTGACCTCATCCCGCCGCGGCGTATTTCTTCAGTCGGAGTACTTCTCCAAACAAGTGACAAGTAGCGACAATACTGGCTACAAAGTTGTTGAGAGAGGTGACTTCACTTATCGCTCAATGAGCGACGATGGCCTTTTCGTATTCAACAGACTGCTAAAGCATGAGCAGGGTATCATCAGCCCTGCTTATGGGGTCTTTACCGCGCATGGCGTCAATCCTTCATTTCTCGCGCATTTTCTAAATTCGAGCTACTTCGCTCAGCTGTTGGCTCGCGAAACACAGGGCGGAACCCGGAAAGCCCTACGCTTTTCGGCACTATCAGAAATGGTGGTGGATCTTCCCACTTTGCCGGAACAGGAGCGCATTTCTGCAACCCTTGACCAATCAAATCGCGAGATAGAGCTAATCAAAAAGCAACTCGAAGCTCTATCCGAACAAAAACGCGGTTTAATGCAAAAATTGTTGACGGGTGAATGGCGCGTCGAAGTCTCGAAAGAAGATGAGGTAGCGGCATGAAGATAGTGGGAAAAGAGATGCCGATAGTTAGGAGCTCGCTATGCTGAACGGTGTGGCGAAGACTGCTCTAACGAGCACGGCCATCGCCCCTGTGCTGCTCACGTACGGCTGGGTTGCTTACCAGGATGGTGAGACAACTATGGCTGTGGCGCTAGTCATCGCCTGTATTGCACTGGCGGTAGTGTGCCTCTGGCTATTGCGTTACGCGAAGGACAACC
This sequence comes from Ruegeria sp. YTSA135, assembly GCF_059610165.1. Lineage (NCBI taxonomy): Bacteria > Pseudomonadati > Pseudomonadota > Alphaproteobacteria > Rhodobacterales > Roseobacteraceae > Ruegeria > Ruegeria sp. YTSA135. The sequence goes on from NZ_JBXWNC010000015.1 coordinate 104,140, forward strand.
TCGAACGAATGAAGTTCGAGGCGGTATGCGTTGAAGCGGCTGATCGCGAGAACATCGCATTTCTGCTTCTGTACCTTTTGCCACTTTTTACGGCTCAGTTTGATGCTCTGAATTGGCAGGTGTGGCTGCCCGCTATCCTGATTTTCGCGGCAGTCGTCGCTACTGGCTACAACTACCACTTCAGCCCGTTGCTAGGGCTCATGGGATGGCACTTTTACAAAGTCGGCACCAAGGAAGGTGTCACTTATGTGCTGATCACGAAGAGACAGCTGAAGAGCGCTAGTGAAGTCATCAGCGTTGGGCAACTCACAGAGTATATCGTTATTGAATTAGGAGATCGTTGATTATGCCCCAGAACCTTTTTGCAGCCTGCCGTATCGGGGATGAACTTATCGCAAAGCGCGTTCGTCTTGACCTGAATGTTCAAAACGCCGTTCAGGCGGTTTTCGCCGATCAGGAAGGTCGTTTTCGTGATGGTGTGGCAAATGAGGTCGATTTCGACGGAAGCTGGAAGCCAGACGAGGATGAGTTTTTGGTGATGGACGTTCCGCCTGATGCGCAGATGTTCGTCGACACAATCAACGCCAACGCCGTTGCGATACCCGACCTATATACAGCCGCCTTCGATCAGGAGAATATTCGCGCACTTTTCACAGGAGAAGTGAATAACGGCGCATCCAAGGTGCTCATCCAGCAGTTTTCGGCACGCCAGATGCTGTCGCGGCGGTTTTCATTGCTTCAAGATGGGAACGCATTCCGCCGCATGACGGATCAAGCATTCTCGCTCGATAACTCGCTCGCATGCATCGTTGAGGGAGGCAAGCTGAAGTTCAAGAGTTTCCACAAAGTTCGTGCGATTGTAGACTTGGTCGATGCCTACAAAGTGGCAACTGATCAGGAAGTTCAGGACTTCGCAGATCACGCGTCTTTTGAAGTGGCGGACACGGCTGCGTTCCTAGATTCCGCAGACCAGGTTTCACGCAAACTCATGCACGCTATCAATCGTAGCGGTACGCTCGACAATTACACGGTGCCGCAGATTGAGACGGCAGCGAACGCTGTCGGCATGGGGATTACCGTGAACGCAGGAAAGATCGTTATGCCTGGAGACCGTGCGGAAGTGAAGAAGCTTCTCAGGTTCTTGGATGACGGCCTCTATGAAGCGCCGCTATCGGGTCAGCGCTACATAACCAATTCAAAGAGGCTGGCATGAACGAGCACAACCCACAGCATGGGTTCAACCCCGCCGAAAAGCACCAGTCGCAGATTCCTGCGATCCAGACATTGATAGCGCTCGGCTTCAAGCCGCTGTCTCAGGCTCAGGTCGACACGCTAAGAGGAAAGACCCGCAACGTCATCCTCGACGACATTGTCGTTGAGCAGATGTTGAAGCTGAACAGCTACAGCTATCGCGGAAAGAACTATGCTTTCGACCTGGAAGACGCACACGAAGCGCTTCGTCGCTTGAAGCCGACGCCGGACAAGCTGAAGGGTCTGCGCGGTACAAACCAAGATTTGTATGACTTGATGGTGTTGGGGACAACGATCTCCAAGGCCATCGAAGGAGACAGCAAGAGTTACTCCTTTAAGTACATTGACTGGGAAAATCCTGAAAACAACGTCTTTCATGTCACCGCCGAGATGACGGTCGAGAGGACGGCCAGCACGGCGACGCGTCGCTGCGATATCGTCTGTTTCGTGAACGGCATTCCCTTCATCGTGATCGAGAACAAGCGCCCCACGGAGTCGCTAAAGAAGGCGGACAGCCAGCTCATCAAATATCAGAACGAAGACAATATCCCGCAGCTCTTCCACTATGCGCAGCTCTTGATGAGCATGAAGCGGCAGGAAGCCCGCTATGCAACTGTCGGGACGCCTCGTAAGTTTTGGCAGATTTGGCGGGATGAAGAAGACAAAGACGCGGTCATCGAGGCTGCGATCAACCGCCCTCTGACGGAGGAAGAGAAGAACGCCGTCTTTTCTGGCGATCTGGCTGACGCACGGCGTTTCTTCGAGGAGCTTGCGGCGGCTGGGCATCGGTCGATCAGCGAGCAGGATCGCGCCGTCTACGCGCTTTGCCGCCCAGAGCGACTGCTCGATCTTGTTCGCCGCTTCACCGTGTTCGATGCGGGCGTGCGAAAGATCGCCCGTCACCAACAATTTTTCAGCATCAGAACTGCAATTGAGCGCCTGAAGACGCGCGATATCGATGGTCGTCGCAAGGGCGGCGTCATCTGGCACACCCAAGGATCGGGCAAGAGCCTGACAATGGTCATGCTCGGTCGGGCACTCGCGCTCGACAAGGCGGTCAAGAACCCCCGTATTCTGATCGTCACTGACCGTGATGACCTGGACAAGCAGATCAAAGGAACTTTCAAGTCTTGCGAACTTGAGCCTGTACGCGCGGCGACGGGCTCGAATTTGATCGACTTGATTGCGAACAAGACACCGCTCGTCACAACCATCATCAACAAGTTCGACACGGCGATGAAGTCGAGCGATTTTAAGGATGAGAGTGCCGACATCTTCGTCCTCGTGGACGAGAGCCACCGTAGCCAAACGGGGCGCTATGGCGGCCACGGCAAGTTTGCCTTGAAGATGCGGCGGATATTGCCCAACGCCTGCTACTTAGGGTTCACGGGTACGCCGCTTCTAAAGAAAGAGAAAAACACGCTCGATACGTTCGGCGGTCTGATTCACAAATACACGATTGATGAAGCGGTCGAGGATGAGGCGGTTGTACCCCTTCTCTACGAGGGGCGCATGGTCGAACAACAAGTCAGCGGCGATGTCGTTGACACCTGGTTCGAGAAGATCAGCGAAGGTCTGACCGACAAGCAGAAGGCTGACCTGAAGCGCAAGTTTTCAAGGATGGATGCTCTCTCGAAGACGGGTCAGGCCATTCGCGCAAAGGCCTTCGACATCTCAGAACATTATCGCAAATACTGGCAAGGCACGGGCTTCAAGGCGCAGCTAGTTGCACCTTCAAAAGCTGCCGCCGTTCGTTTCAAAGAGATGCTAGATGAGATTGGTCACGTCACGAGCGAGATCGTGATTTCAGCTCCCGACGACAAAGAAGGTAACGAAGAGGTCGATCAGGAATCCAAGGACTTGGTGCGTAAGTTCTGGGACAAGATGATGGCCAAGTACAAAACCGAGGATGAATATAACCGACAAATCATCACTTCATTCAAAGGTTCTGGCGATCCAGAAATCCTGATCGTCGTATCGAAGCTGTTAACGGGCTTCGACGCGCCACGTAACACCGTTCTCTATGTCTGTAAGCCTCTGCGTGAGCATAACCTGCTTCAAGCCATCGCGCGCGTGAACCGTCTGTACGAGGATGATGAGCAGGAGAAGCAATTTGGCTTCATCATCGACTATGAAGGTCTGCTCGGAGAGCTTGATAAAGCGCTGACGACCTATAGCGCATTTGAAGGTTTCGATAGCGATGACGTTGCCGGAACACTGCACGACATCCGAGAGGAAATCCGCAGATTACCGCAGCTCCATGATCAGCTCTGGGATGTCTTCAAGGAAGTTCGCAACAAGAAGGACATGGAGGAGTTTGAGCAATATCTTTCTGATGAGGCCAAGCGCCATGAATTTTATAGACGGCTGAAGGAATATGGCCGTTGTCTCCACATCTCGCTTTCATCTGAAAAGCTTTACGATGTTTTTGATGAGAAGAAGATCACTACCTTCACAAAAGACTGGAAAGCGTTTTCCGAGCTGAAGCGGTCGGTTCAGCTTCGCTACCAAGAAACTGTCGATTTGAAGGAGTTCGAGCCGAAAATTCAGAAGCTTCTGGACGATCACGTTACAGCCAAGCCAGCCGAGGTCATCATTGATCTCGTGAACATCAACGATCCAAACGCACTTAATGCGGTTATCGAAGAGGAAGGCACAACGGCGGCATCGAAGGCAGACAGAATTGCCAGCGCGACGAAGCGCACGATCACAGAGAAAATGGATGAAGACCCATCCTTCTACATGCAGTTTTCGCAGATGCTTGCTGAAACCATCCGCGATTATCGCGAGAAGCGGATTTCAGAGAAGGATTACTTGAAGTCTGTTGTTGATCTGGCTGGACGCGTGGCTCGCCGTGATCATGGTCGCGACGTACCAGAGAGCATTAAGGCCGATACAGACGCTCAAGCGGTCTTCGGTGTTCTTGAGCCGATACTGAAATCGATCAATGGCGGTGTTGATGATGCGGTGACTGCCGATGTGGCACAGTCGATCATAAGCATCGTCAAAGAGCATCACATTGTGGATGTGTGGTCGAACGAGGTTGCACAAAACAACATGAGGAATGCTATTGATGACTACTTCTTTGACGTTGTCCGTGACGAAAAAGGAATAGAGCTGCCTCTTGATCAGCTCGACGATATCGAACTGCGGATCATGGATATCGCGCGGGCGAGGTTTCCAGGATGAACCTCGAAGTGCTTGAGACCGATTTTGGAAGCGAGACAATCCGTTTTTCTGTCGAGCGGCGAGATCGAAAGACCCTTTCGATTAACGTACTACCCGACCAAACCGTAGCTGTGCTTGCACCTGAAGAAGCCAGTGAAGAGAGGATTGTTGAAAAGGTCAAAAAGCGTGCTCCGTGGATATTTAAGCAACTTCGTTACTTTGACCAGTTCCAGCCGCGAACACCTGAGAGGCGCTACCTCGCTGGCGAAACACATCTTTATCTGGGACGCCAATATAAGCTCAAGGTTCTACCTAGTATTCAGAACATCGTTAAGATGCAGCGCGGGCATATATTCATTTGGAGCACCAAGCCTCGACGCGAGGAGCAAACGCGTGAGCTCTTGCGGGAATGGCTTCTTCAGCGTGCCAAGATCAAATTCTCTGAACGCCTAGCGATTTCACAGCAGCGTTTTGCTGATCCTGAAAAGATGACACCGAAGGGGATGATAATTCGGGATCTAAGCCATCGTTGGGGATCGATGACTCAGCGAGGCAACTTGGTTCTGAATCGTTCACTTATCGGCGCATCGACCGAAGCGATTGACTACGTGATTACACATGAGCTTTGCCACATTGAGTACCCCCATCATGGGCCGGATTTCTTTGATCTTCTAAGGCGCGTCATGCCGGATTGGGAGAAAAGGAAGATCAAACTTGAGCGTCAGATGGCGTAGCGTTCCCATGCAGATATCGAAGTCAGAGTATATGCTGTTCTTGAGGCATCCAGCCTGGCTCTGGATTAAGAAGCATGCGAGACATCTCCTTCCACCTGTCGATGCAGCACTTCAAGCACGCTTTGACGAGGGACACGCATTCGAGCCTTACGCTGAATCTCTGTTCCCAGGTCTAACTCGACTCGGCTTCTCAGACTTTGAGAGCTACCAATCGCTGCCAGCGCGAACTCTGGAGACCTGGCAGAACGGTGCGAGCACTGTCGCGCAGGGGCGCTACGAAAGAGGATCGACCACGTGTATCTCTGACATCGTTAGCCAAGATGGCGATGGATATGCCCTGACAGAAATCAAGAGTGGGACGTCTGCGAAGCCAGAGCACACGTTCGACCTTGCCTTCCAACGTGTTGTGCTTGAGGCCGCTGGTTTCCCCATAAAGCGCTGCGAGGTTGCGCATGTGAACCGCGACTATGTCCGAGATGGTGAGATCGAACCAAGGGAGCTTGTCGCCATCACAGACATCACAGAAGCAGTTGAAGATCGGCTTGAAAGCACGCGAGTTTGGATAGATCAGGCGCTCAATGTTGCTGCGAGCGATGCTATGCCTGATCCGGCACCAGAACGCGCAAGACTGAAATCCTATGATGAGTGGCTCGAAATCCGCGAGAAACTCGACCCGCCGCTTGCACAAGACAGCATCTACCATCTGCCGTTCATCAATGCTGAGAAAGCGTCTGAGCTGCTTGAGAACGGGATTGCGAAGATCGATCAGATTGTTGACGCATCGGCGCTCGGCAAGTCAACGCAGCGCTACCTACGCGCATTGGGTAGCGGAGAACGCACCATCGATCACGAGGCGCTGAGTAGGTTTTTGGGAGAGATTTCCTACCCGGTTTACTACCTCGACTACGAGACATCACAGAGCTTGCTTCCACCTTGGGACGGAACACGCCCATATCAGCAAGTACCGTTTCAGTATTCGCTGCATATCCAGCGTGAGCCTGGCGGCGATATCGAGCACAGGGAATACCTGCACCGCGACGCTGGCAATCCGATGCCTGCCTTGCTCGAAAGGCTTTGCGACGATGTAGGGGATACTGGCTCTGTTCTGGTGTGGTACGAGCCGTTCGAGAAATCACGCAACAAGGAGATGGCGGCGGCTTTCCCCGAATATGCGGATTTTCTAGAAGGACTGAATGATCGAGTGATCGATCTGATGAAGCCTTTTGCGGATGAGGTCATCAACGATCCTGCGTTCAAAGGCAGTGCATCCATCAAGGCCGTTCTACCTGCTTTACTGCCAGAGCTTTCTTATGACGATCTGGACATCAAAGAAGGAGCGAGCGCTTCTCGCCTCTGGAAGGACGTGACGCTGACCAATCCAAACGATCCAATGCGTGAGAAGGTCTATGATGACCTTGTCGCGTATTGCACGCGCGACACCTGGGCTATGGTTGCGATCCACATAGAATTGCTTGCGATGTAGAATTCACCCCGCATCCAAGGGCGTTCCTTGGCGTTGATCAATCGGGCGTCCGGTTGTGCATGGTTCGGTGTCGGTGGAAGGGCAATCTTCCAAGTCTGACGAGCTGGGTTCAGGGGGCGGCGATAGGCCCCTTGATCATGATGCATCTTTGACAAGATGGCGGCATCCAAACTGCGGAAGGTTGGTCTCCATGAAGTGGCCTCAATGGCATTGTCAGGGGTCTAGGGGGCAGGAACGCCCTCAAGTCGATGGGTTTGGGAAAGCGAAGTTTCCCATGTGGCTCTGAAGTGGGTTCGCATGCCCCACAAGAGCCAACAGCCGGAGGGATGCAACGGGAGCGCGCAGCGGGCTCCCTTGCCAAGATGTGTTGTAGTACAACACACATCTTGCGTCGGCTCTTATCCCCCTGTGTGCGCCATCAAAGTGAAACAGGACCCGCTGAGGCTCTAAAGTACCTCTGCCATAGGTTCTCGTCACCCATCGATCACATAATCTCAACTTGAACTCTTATTGAACAATCGAGGAAAACTCGTAGCTCAAGGAGTGGCAGCGGGGTCCGCCTTTAGGGGCAATCCTGAGACCTCCTGCGTGTAAGAGCGAGAAAGCCGTTCTGCTGGCTTTCCGGGGCTAAAAGTGGAGTAGGTTTAACGCCCCGTAGATTATGCAGATTACTAGGTGTTTCGGTTGAATTAGACCCGTTCAAAAGAAAAAAGCCTTGAAGGCTCGCCGATCTCACCGAACTTTAAATGCATAGGCACTCGTTGGAGTGCTCCCGGACAAAACTGACAATCTAATTCGGATGAATTCTTGATCATCCGAAAACACTCTCGCTCGGCCTGAATTCCGAGCGGACAAAGGAGATGTGCCCAAGTGCGTGGTCAATACGGACAAAAGAAAAGCCCGCTCGTTAATGGCTTGATGTGGCTGGCTCTGGTGATGGCTTTCATGGCGGCGCTCTTGGGCGCGCCTAGTGTCAATGAGTTGACGCGAGAACTCGTCGTCGAGGTGGCAAGCAGATCGTATTCACAGGGCGTCGTGAACTTCATCTCGTTCTTGTGGATGCTCGCCTGCTTTCCGCTGAGCTTCCTGCTCGCCTACGTTGCGCTCTACGTGACCATGACGCTGTTCATCATGATGCTGAGCGTGCGTCGATGAACGCGTTCGAGCATCCCTACGGATCGGCCCGGCTCGCGGAGAGCGATGAGGTTTTACATGCCTTTCGTGATCCTGGCGGCATGCCGTTCGGTTTTTTGGGTCGCCGGATGCTAACGCATTCTACGTCCGCTGGCGCTCTGCTTATCTCCGGCGCGGGTGCGGGAAAGTTCACGACTGTCTTGAGCCATATCCTCGCTGCGGTTGGTCGCGGTACTCGGCGGCGATTTTTCTCAGTTTTGGGGCGCGCAGCGCGGAAAGCTGTCCGCATGGCGATTGTCGATCCCAAGGGGGAGCTGGCTGCCGTCATCGGCCCTGGCCTCATTCATCGCGGGGCCAAGGTCTACACTATCAACCCGTTCGCTCTGCATGGCCTGCCCAATCATCGGATCAACCTCTGGGCGCATCTGGTGCTAGACTCGCCGAGTTTGGTTGCCGATTGCCGACATGCGACTGAACTGCTGATTGCCGTCACCGCGGGCGAGAATTCAAAATTCTTCCAGGAAATGGCCCAAGACTGGCTTCAAGCTCTGATCCGTGGACTTGTCGCCCTGGATGGTGAGGTCTCTTATCTTCGCCTGTTTGAGTTGATCGGCTTAATCCGGTCCAGCTTGGATGCTTGGGAAAATCTCGCCGCGACAATGGCTGCTCGCGGCGCACCCGATCTGCGCGCGACCTATGCCGAAATGCTATTCATGGCGCGCAACAGCGAGCGCACGTTTTCAGGGGTGATGGGTGAGATCACCAATGCCCTAGCGCCGCTGTGCGATCCGCGTTTGCAGGAAAGCTTTGTCGGAAGCAGAGCAGCGGATTTTTCGCTCGATGTACTGACTGACAACAGCGATCAGGACGTATTTGCCTTCTTTGTTATGCCTGCCGAGTTGATGGCGCAGTATGCCTTTCTCGCCCGGCAATTTTTCTCGACCATTCGGGTCCTGAAGCAGCGCAAGCCAAGTGCGCCCGTTATTGACCTCATATGTGATGAGGCCTCGTTGTTGGGCAGCTACCAGGATGCAGCCACGCTCTACACGGCAGGGCGCGGCTTTGGGCTGTCCCCGTTCTTTGTCTATCAGAGCCTCTCGCAGATTGAGCGCAATCTCGGCCATACTGGCGTGAGCACGCTGCTTGCCAGTTCTGATCTGCAAATCTTCCTGGGCGGCGGCATCTCCGATCTGAAGACGGCTGAGCATCTCAGCCGACAGATGGGCCAGCAAACGCTTCATCTGCCGGACCCGCTCGTGCAGGAACGCGCCGCGCGGGCACGCGATGAACTTACCCACGATGTGCTATTCGAAGGCGCTGATCCCGTGCGTGCTGGCCTCGCCATGCACGCGCTGGAACGTGAAGAAAGCCACGAGCGCAAGATGGCACGTGCGCTGTTCACGCCGAATGAGATCATCGGGCTTGACCGGAACAAAGCGCTGATCTTCGCGCCGGGCTACCTCTCTGATCCGTTCCTTGCGGACAAGGTGCCATACTACGCTCTGCGCCAATACGCCGGGCAGTTCTTCCCCAATCCGTATTTCGACAAGGACCTGGAGCATGTCCGCGTGCCAACTCGTTTCGGCATGCGCAAGCGCCGCGTCATCCGCGAGGCCGTGCCAGCGGCTTTCTCAGAATTCCCGCAATACCAGAGCGGTGAATGGGCCTTTCTCGAAGGCTACCAACCCAAACCTCAGAGATAAGGAGAGTACCATGAGGTGGAACATCATTTTTTTGACCCCGGCCAAACAGGCCGAAAAACCAAAGCCTGCAAGGCCACGTTTTGATTTCAGGAGGGTACGGCGCGCTGGCGCTGTAGCGCTCGTCATCGCCGGGCTGCTGGCGGGCCTTGGGATGTATTTGTTCGGAGATCATCCAGAGCTCGCACCCCGATTAGTGGGGATGAGCGTCCTGTTCGGCGCCGCTCTTTGGCCCGTCTGACGCGTTCTCCCTGAAGACCACAAGCTTCAATCCTTGAAAGGAAACTTCAAATGCCAAGAAAGATCATTGATATCGAAACCAAGGTGCGTGTCCGGGAAAAGCAAAGCCCGCTGCTCAGGATGGTATACGTTTTGGTGGCCATTCCGTGCGGCCTTTACGCCTATGAGTTCCTGCTAGCGGAAGACTACTTTGTCGGCGGGTTCCTAGGCACCCTTACCATTGGCTTTCTCGTGGAAGCCAGCAAGCGCTACCTCCCGTCCAAATAATGATCCCACAGTTTAGGTAGAAGGAATGAACTCATGAGTGATGAGCAGAAGAGAATGCCCGTAGAGACGCTGCGGGAAAGCAACCTGAGCGCCAAAGTCTGGGAAAACCAGCATGAGCAAGGCACCAACTACAACACGACCTTCGCACGTTCCTATCAGGATCGCGATGGTGAATGGCAGCAAACGAACAGCTTTGGCGAGAAAGACCTGCTTCCGCTCGCAAATCTGGCCAGCCGCAGCCACGAGGCCGTGCGGACCCTAAGAGAGCAGAGCCGCGCGCAAGAGCAGGAAGCTCAGTTGCAAGCGCAGGCCGAAACGCGCACGCGTGAGCGTGGCAGAGATCGGGGGCGGTGATGTGAAGGATACATTCACAGCCGCCGCTGATGGCAAGACCACCTATCGCCGCGAAAACCTCCCTAATCCGGCCCATGTGGCCGGGGCCGGGATCGCGACCAGAGAAAGCCTCGCGTGGAAGGGTCAGCAAAACCCTGAGCCGCCGAAGCTCACTTACGAGCTGGATCAGGAGGCCGCGCGGCAGGCTGCGCTCGATTTCGTAAGGGCTGGCCAGCGTCAGGAGATGGCGCGTGAATGGGAAAACTTCCTAAATAGGCCAGAAAAAGCACGACAGGATTTTGGGTTAGCCCGCGACTATAGCGGGCCAGAGCGTGAGAGGTAAATTTGCATGGATATTTCGAGGAGTGGTAAAATAGGAGTTGAGGGTTTGGGCGAACGGCAGGTCCGTAGCGGCCTCCACAGAATGATCGTCCAGCAAACAACCCATAATCCGGAGCGCCAGGAACGCGCAGAGAAACCGGAGCAGTACCAATCAACAAACCACGATCACGTGACCACTCATGCGGCCAATGGGCCAATCGAGACAGCGATCTCGCATGTGCAAAAGGAGGTGGAGCAGTGATGGATGGCCATGACATTGACCTGCCGCAGGCGTTCTCGCATGCGGTAAACGGAACGCTTCGTATTGATGTGGAGCGCTACCAGCACATGCTGGACAGCGCCGATCTAACCGAAGCGCAGAAGCGCGAAGTTCTGGAAGCGCTCTGGTCGATCATCGTTACCGTTGTCGAGCTTGGCTACGGTGTTCATCCCTTGCAGGAAGTCTGTGGAAAACCAGACGATCTCAGCGAAGAGTGGCGCGCTGCTGAGCCAGATGCGCTAGACTGCAAGGACAGCTCAGAAAAGGATGATCGTGAAGATGTGCCGGAGGTGGAGTAACCGCCCTCCAGCGCCAGAAAGGCAGGAGTCATGAAAAGTGATTTTGAACAGCAGGTAGTACCGAAGGCTATCATTTACTGCCGGGTTTCGTCGGTGAAGCAGCGCGTTGACGGCGCAGGGCTCCAAAGCCAGGAACAACGCTGCCGGAAATATGCTGAAGAGAATGGCTGGGAAGTCGAGATGGTCTTCCCGGACGATGTGTCCGGCGGGCTGGACTTCATGGAGCGCCCTGGGGCGCGGGCCATGCTTGCCTATCTTAAGGCGAAAAAGGGTGAGCCATACGTCATCATTTTCGATGACTTGAAACGCTTTGCGCGCTCGGCAGAGCTGCATCTGCGCCACCGCCGCGAATTGGCGGCTTTGGGCGTAGAGCTACGCTGCCTCAACTTCGAGTTCCACGATACGCCGGAAGGCGATTTCTTCGAGCTTATGATGGCTGGCGCTGGCGAGTTAGAGCGTAAGCAGATCGCCCGTCAGAACGAGCAGAAGCGCCGTGCCCGTGTTGAACTAGGTTTTTGGATTACCAGAGCACCTATCGGGTACAAATACATCAAAGACACGGAAAACGGCGGTAAGAGGCTCGTATTAGATGAGCCCGTCGCCTCGTCTGTACGTCAAGCCTTAGAAGGTTATGCGAGTGGGCGCTTTGCCTCACAAGCCGAAGTGCAGCGCTTCTTGGAGGCTGATCCGTACTTCCCCAAGGACAAAAAAGACGGAACGCTTCGGCCCATGACGGTGAAGCGGCTCTTGGAGAAGGTCGTTTATGCAGGTTACGTCGAGTCTCCCAAGCTCGGTGTGTCGCTGCGAAAAGGGAAACACGAAGGCCTCATTTCCTTCGAAACCCATCAACGCATTCTCGATCTCATCGAAGGCAAGAAGCGTCGCCCTGCGGCTCGCAAAGACTTCAATGAAGACTTCCCTCTAAGGGGTCACGTCGTTTGTGATTGCTGCGGGAACGCTATGACAGCGGCTTGGTCTAAGGGAAAGTACAAGCACTATCCCTATTACTTCTGCATGACGCGAGGTTGCGAGGCCAAGAGCAAGTCTATACCGCGTGCCAAGATCGAAGATGGCTTCACGGAAATCCTCAAGACGCTTCAACCCGCCTCTGGCCTATTCGAGATCGCCAAGGCAATGCTGCGCGATGCCTGGGATATGCGCTTGGCTGAGGCCAAGGGTGCCAAGGACGAACTTGGCAGACAGCTCAAAGGCCTTGAGACGCAGATCGAGCAATTGCTGGATCGGGTTCTCAATGCGACCAACCCAAGTGTCGTGAAGCGCTATGAATCGAAGATCGATGAGCTTGAGCGTCAGCGGATAATCATGAGCGAGCGGCAAGAGAAAATTCTGCCGCCAAGGGGACGTCTGGAGGATTGTATCGAACTCTCTCTCAAACTTCTCTCAAGCCCTTGGTATTTATACGAAAATGGCAGTTACATGCTGCGTCAGACTGTGCTCAGATTGGCGTTTGCAGAGCCTCTCAGATATGACCGAAATGAGGGGTATCGAACTCCCACTTTCACCTTTCCGTTCAAGGTGTTAGCGGGAATCACAGATCAGAAAAACGAGATGGTGCTGCTGGAGAGAATTGAACTCTCGACCTCTCCCTTACCAAGGGAGTGCTCTACCTCTGAGCTACAGCAGCGCTGTGGGCGGGTGATTAGACTCAAACGAAACGCGGCGCAAGGGTCTCTGGACGGTTTTTTTCGCCTCCTGTAGAGAAAGACTATGGCAGACAGAACTACACCCAAAAAACAGGGCAAATCCGGGGATGCGCGCGAAGAGCGTCTGAAGGCGGCGCTCAAGGTAAACATGGCGCGGCGCAAGGCGCAGGCCAAGGCGCGGGCGGCATCCGAGGATAAATCCGTAAAGGACAAGGGATAAGAGCAGATGGATTCGATTTTGGTGACGGGCAATGGACCTCTGAACGGTAAAATACCGATTGCGGGGGCTAAAAATGCCTGTCTGACGCTGATGCCTGCGACCTTGCTGAGCGAAGAACCGCTGACGCTGACCAACGCGCCGCGGTTGAGCGATATCAAAACCATGACCCTGCTTTTGCAGTCACTGGGGGCTGAGGTGTCCGCGTTGCAGGATGGGCAGGTTCTGGCGATGTCGAGCCATGACCTGACCAGCCACACAGCGGATTACGAGATTGTGCGCAAGATGCGCGCGTCCAACCTTGTGCTGGGCCCGATGCTGGCGCGGCTGGGTCAGGCTGTTGTGTCTTTACCGGGCGGCTGCGCGATTGGCGCGCGGCCTATGGATCTGCACGTTGAGGGGCTTGAAGCGCTGGGTGCCGAAATCGAGCTTAAGGATGGTTATCTGCACGCCAAGGCTCCGGTTGGGTTAAAGGGTGCCGTGCATGAGATGCGCTTTGCCTCGGTGGGTGCAACCGAGAACATCGTCATGGCCGCAACGCTGGCCAAGGGCACCACGGTTTTGAAGAATGCCGCTCGTGAGCCTGAGATCGTGGATCTGGTCGAGTGTCTGCGTAAGATGGGGGCGCAGATATCGGGTGAGGGGACTTCGACCATCGAGATTCAGGGTGTCGACCGGCTGCATGGTGCAACGCATCAGGTTGTGACCGACCGTATCGAGTTGGGCACCTATATGCTGGCCCCGGCCATCAGCGGTGGTGAGGTCGAGCTTTTGGGTGGCCGCATGTCATTGGTTGAGTCTTTTGCCGCCAAGCTGGACGCGGCAGGTGTGAGTGTCTCGGAAACCGAGAACGGCCTGAAAGTGGCGCGCAAGAACGGGCGGGTAACATCGGTGGATGTGGTCACTGAGCCGTTTCCGGGGTTCCCAACCGACCTGCAGGCGCAGATGATGGCGTTGATGTGCACGGCCGAAGGAACCTCGGTTCTTGAGGAACGCATATTCGAAAACCGTTTCATGCACGCGCCAGAACTTGTACGCATGGGTGCGAATATCGAGGTTCACGGCGGCACGGCCACGGTCACGGGCGTTGAACGTCTGAAAGGCGCACCCGTTATGGCGACGGATCTGCGCGCGTCGGTCTCGTTGATTTTGGCCGGATTGGCGGCTGAAGGTGAAACAATGGTCAACCGGGTCTATCATCTGGATCGCGGATATGAGCATGTTGTGCGCAAGCTGGAAGGCGTGGGTGCCAAAATCGAACGGATCAAGGGCCAATGACAGACGCAAGTTTTCACGATGGACGCGAGGCCCCGCTGAACCTGGGTGCCGAAGATACAGACGATCTGCAGGTGATATCGACACTGACACAAGATGCTGTGTTCCCGGTAACCGAGATGACGTGGAAGCCATCGCAGCGCCGGTTTGGATTGCTGCTGAACCGCTTTCGCTGGGAAGACAAAGATGCCGCTACGCGTCGTGATCGGCCGTTTGAGCGGGTGCAATCGGTTCTTGTGTTCGACTCGGTGCTGTCGGTGGCCAGTCAGGGGATCGATCGCAGTGATAAGGATATGATCCTGTCTTTGCTATCGGTCGATTTCGAGGCGGACGAGGACGGGGCGGGTCAGATTGTGTTGACGCTGGCCGGTGACGGCGGCATCCGGCTGAAGGTTGAAGCGATTGACGCGACCCTCAAGGATGTGACGCGCCCGTACAAGGCGCCATCCGGGCACGCGCCGCATCATCCTGAATGAACGACCTCTGCACCATGAAAGAACTGGTGTCAAAACTACTAAAAACAAGCGTTTTTGGCGTTTGATCTCTGCCGCGCTACAAGTGAAAGCCCGCATCGGGGTTGAGGCTGTCGTGCCTCGACGGTATGACCCTTCGAAACGCTTTCGGAGTCTCGCTTATGCCCGTTTTTCTTGACACGACCTCAGCCGATTTCGAGCCTGCGTTTCGGGCGCTTTTGTCGGCCAAGCGCGAAGACAGCCCTGATGTGGATGCCACGGTCGCGCAGATCATCGAAGATGTGCGCGCGCGGGGCGATGCCGCTGTCATCGAACTGACCACAAGATTTGACCGGCTGGAATTGACGCCCGGTTCGATGGCATTCTCCGCCGCAGACATCGACGCGGCAGTTTCACAGGTTGCGGACGCGGACCGTGTGGCATTGGAACTGGCTGCTGCGCGCATCCGCGCCTATCACGAAAAGCAGATGCCCGAAGACTATCAGTGGACCGACGCAACCGGGGCAACGCTTGGCTGGCGCTGGTCGGCGGTGTCAGCGGCCGGATTGTATGTCCCTGGCGGTTTGGCATCGTACCCGTCTTCGGTTCTGATGAATGCGATCCCGGCGAAGGTTGCAGGGGTCGAGCGGCTGGCCATAACCGTTCCCACGCCCGACGGGCAGGTGAATCCGCTGGTCCTGCTGGCGGCGCGGCTCTCTGGTGTGGACGAAATCTATCGTATAGGCGGGGCGCAAGCCATTGCTGCGCTGGCCTACGGCACCGAGACCATTTCGCCGGTAGATAAGATCACCGGGCCGGGAAATGCCTTTGTTGCCGCCGCTAAACGCCGGGTGTTCGGCAAGGTCGGCATCGACATGATAGCAGGACCGTCAGAGATTCTGGTCATCGCCGACAAAGACAACGATCCCGACTGGATCGCGTTGGACCTGCTGAGCCAGGCCGAACATGACGAGAGCGCCCAATCTATCCTGATCACGGATGATGCCGCATTTGGGCAAGCCGTTTCGCAGGCTGTTGAAAAGCGTCTTGAAACCTTGCAACGCCGTGCAATCGCCGGGGCAAGCTGGCGCGATTTCGGCGCTGTGATCACTGTGCGCGATCTGGACGAAGCTGCAGCCCTGTCCAACCGTATTGCACCAGAACATCTTGAGCTGTGTGTGAGCGATCCTGTCGCTCTGAGTAAAAAGACAATCCACGCAGGTGCCATCTTCCTGGGCCAATACACGCCCGAAGCCATTGGCGATTATGTTGGCGGCCCCAACCATGTTTTGCCCACGGCTCGGTCAGCCCGGTTTTCTTCCGGTCTGAGTGTGATGGACTTTCTCAAGCGTACAACACTCAGCCAGGTGACACCCGAAGCGCTGCGCGCGATCGGACCTGCGGCAGAGCAACTGGCGCAATCTGAAAGCCTTGAGGCGCATGGATTGTCGGTCACGGCGCGTCTTAATCGACTGAACGGTTGATATGGCGCAACCCGCTACCCCATATTGGCGCTTGTGTGCGTTGCTCAATGAAATGCGTTGTTATAGGTCTGGGCTGAGTTGAACGGACCACAGACAACATGACCCGAATTTCGCGTATCGAGCTTGACGACCGAAACCTGCCCCCGCCGACCCCCGAGATCGAGCAGGAGCGCAAGGTCGCGATCTTTGATCTTTTGGAAAACAACAGCTTTACCCTGCCGCAGCGCGAGGGGCGCATGGTTCCGGATGGGCCATATCACTTGCACCTTTCGATCCGCGACAAACGTCTGGTGTTCGACGTCGCGACCGAAGCCGAAGAAAAAGCCGCTGAATTTCACCTTTCGCTGGGGCCGTTCAAGCAGGTGGTCAAAGACTATTTCCAGATCTGTGAAAGTTACTTTGACGCGGTGAAATCCTTGCCGCCCAGTCAGATCGAAACCATTGATATGGCACGGCGTGGTATCCACAACGAAGGCAGTCGCGTGTTGCAAGAGCGGCTGGAAGGCAAAGCGGATATTGACAGCGATACCGCCCGCCGCCTGTTCACACTTATTTGCGTGCTGCATTTCGGGGGGTGACGGGTGACGCCTCTGCCGCAGTCGATCCTGTTTTGTTGTGACCACAACTCGGTTCGGTCCCCGATGGCCGAAGGCATCATGAAGAAATTCTACGGCACCGGGACCTATGTGCAATCCGCCGGTGTGCACAATGATCTTGAGATTGACGGTTTTTGCATAGCAGTTTGCCAGGAGATCGGCGTGGAACTGTCCCGGCACCGGTCGCGTTCGTTTGATGAAATGCAGGAATGGGGCGACGATCTGAGTTCTTTTGACCTGGTGGTTGCCCTGTCGCCTGCCAGCCAGCGCAGGGCGCTGGAGTTGACCCGGATTTTTCACCTGGATGTCGATTATTGGCCAATAATGGACCCTACCGGACTGGGCGAAACGCGCGAGGAAAAGCTAAGTCACTACCGACAGACCCGCGATCAGATCATCAAGCACCTCAAAGATCGCTGGGGCGAACCTACGGAGTGTACATGAACCAGACCGTCAAAACCTATTTCGAAGCCTTCAATGCCGGGGACGTGGATGGCATGCTGGCCTGCCTGTCCGATGATGTGGCCCACCATGTGAACGAAGGGCAGATCCGCGTTGGAAAACAGAAATTTGCGGCGTTTTGCGCCCACATGAACCGCTGTTACCGCGAGAACCTGACCGATATCGTGGTTTTCGAGACCGCAGGCGGTACCCGCGCTGCGGCTGAGTTCACGGTCAACGGCACGTACCTGCAAACGGATGAAGGTCTGCCCGAAGCGCATGGCCAGACCTATCGGCTGCCTGCCGGTTCCTTTTTTGACTTGAAGGATGGTCAGATGTCGCGCGTCACCACATTCTACAACCTTGCCGACTGGGTGCGGCAGGTCAGTGATGGCTGAGATCTCAACGGTTCACGCGCTGACCGGGGCCACCCTGTCAGACGCTCTTGACGACGTTGCACGCCTTCGGATGACGGTGTTTCGGGCGTGGCCCTATCTCTATGATGGTGATCTCGACTACGAACGCAGATACCTGCAATCGTATCGCGACAGCGATAAAGCCATCCTCGTCGGCGCTTTTGACGGAGATCGCCTGGTCGGGGCGTCAACCGGCGCACCTCTGACTGATCATGCCGACGACTTTGGCGCTGCATTCGACGGCTCAGGGCTGGACGTGTCTGAGATTTTCTACTGCGCCGAGTCTGTCCTGCTGCCGGACTATCGCGGGCAGGGCGCTGGCCACAGGTTTTTTGATTTACGAGAAGCTCATGCCATCAAGCTTGGCTTCACCAAATGCGCCTTTTGCAGTGTTCTGCGCGCGGCGGATCATCCAATGCGGCCGGAAAACTACCTGCCGCTGGACGCCTTCTGGCGGGCGCGAGGCTATGATCCGCTACCCGGCGCCATCGCGCAGTTTTCATGGAAAGACGTTGGTGCCGAGAAGGAAACGATGAAGCGTTTGCAGTTTTGGATAAGGGATTTGCCAATAACGGAAGTTTCAGTCTGAAACCGTGTCCTTATTCGGTATCTTGCCCACTCTGAACCCGATGCCAGAGCGGTGATGCCTCCGCAGTTCGCCGCGATAACCCTGTACAGACACATGGTCCAGTTTTAGGGTCATATCGTACCCAAACCTGAGAAGTTCTCATGAAAGTTGCGACCGCCGCCTATAACCTTGATTGGCTCGACACTTGGGCGCAGTACGAAGACAAGCTGGACCGATGGGTGGCCGAAGCCGCAGGGCAGGGGGCCGACTTGCTGGTCTTTCCTGAATACGGCGCGATGGAACTATCAACGCTGGACGGGGCTGAGGTCGCCGGAAATCTGGAACATTCGATCCGCGCCGTGTCCGATCGGATGGAAGCGGCGCAGGCTCTGCATCGACGCCTTTCGCAGACCTATGGGGTATATATTCTGGGTGCATCGGCCCCGATTATGGATGGGTCGGGACGTCCGGTAAACCGTGCCGAACTTTACGCACCCGGTGGCGGGCAAGACCATCAGGACAAACAGATCATGACCCGGTTCGAGCGTGACGACTGGGACATTGTGCCGGGCGGCCCGCTGAAACTCTTTGAAACCGCCCTTGGAAAAATCGGCGTGCTTATTTGCTATGACAGCGAGTTTCCCCTGCTTGGCCGCGCCCTGAGTGAAGCCGACGTGGTTCTGGTTCCGTCCTGTACCGAGGCGCTGTCAGGCTATTGGCGCGTCCGGATCGGAGCGATGTCGCGGGCACTGGAAAATCAATGCGTTACGGTGATGGCGTCCTTGGTCGGTAACAATGACTGGTCCGAGGCAGTGGACATGAACGCAGGTACCGGCGGCGTTTTTGGCCCGCCGGACAAGGGGTTTCCTTCGACCGGTGTGCTGTCTGAGGGAACGATGAACCGTCCCGGATGGACCTATGCGGATATTGATCTTTCGGCCATTGCCGAGGTCCGTGCAGACGGGCACGTGCTGAACCGCTCCCATTGGGCAGAGCAATCCCCCCGCGCCAATTCAATCACAATATCCCGTGTTTAAGTGATTCTGGCCTTGAAATAAGCCCAAAATAGGCTCATTTAAGCGCACATCCTCGCAGATTCTGCGAGTGCAACGTAATGATGGAGACAACATGGCCAAGGAAGATACGCTCGAATTTCCCGGTGTCGTGAAGGAACTCCTGCCTAATGCGACGTTTCGGGTCGAGCTGGAAAACGGCCATGAGATCATCGCACACACGGCAGGCAAGATGCGCAAGAACCGCATCCGTGTTCTGGCTGGCGACAAAGTGCAGGTCGAGATGACCCCTTATGATCTGACCAAGGGTCGGATCAACTATCGCTTCAAGTAACGCCAACCACAATGGCGTTTATTTTAGGATCGGGCAGCCCAAGGCGGCTGGACCTGCTGGCGCAGCTTGGCGTACAGCCTGATTTTATTCGCGCCCCGGAAATTGACGAAACGCCCATGAAGGGCGAGTTGCCCGTTCCCTATTGCAATCGCATCACACGCGAAAAAGTGCAGGCAATTCAAGCGGATGTCGGCGATATCACCCTGTGCGCAGATACCACGGTTGCGCTTGGCCGCCGTATTCTGGGTAAACCCGAAAACGAAGGGGAAGCGGCGGAGTTTCTGTACGCGCTATCCGGTCGGCGGCATCGCGTGATCACCTCGGTCGCGGTGCGGCGTGGGGAGCGGGTGCTACAGCGCGACGTGGTTTCCCAAGTTAAAGTCAAACGGCTGTCGGACCCGGAAATCAACGCATATCTTGCGACCAAAGACTGGCAAGGCAAAGCAGGCGCATACGCTATTCAAGGTCCTGCCGGCGCGTTCATTCCATGGATATCCGGTTCATTCACTGGCATCGTAGGCTTGCCGCTGTCAGAGACAGCCGCTCTTTTGCAAGGCATAGGGTATCCCCTGTATCGTGAGGGCTCATGAAGGGTCGCACTATCGTTCTGGACCATATTGACAACCGCGAAGCTGCTGCCTTGATGGTGGATGGCCGGTTAGAGGATTTCCTAATTGCCGGAGACGCCCCTGCGCCCGGCACAATCTATCGCGCCCGCGCTGACCGCCCGGTGAAGGGGCAGGGCGGAATGTTCGTGACAACACCGGATGGCCCGGCCTTTCTGCGACAAGTTCGTGGATTAAAGCCCGGCACCCTGATGGTGGTGCAGGTCACGGGATATGCCGAACCAGGCAAAGCGCTTCCGGTTACAGAGCGCATCCTGTTCAAAAGCCGCTATGCGATCGTCACGCCCGATGCTCCGGGCTTGAATATCTCACGCTCTATCCGCGATGAGGTTGAGCGTGACCGTCTACTTGAGATCGCGCATGAATGCATGGAAAACAGCGATTATGGTCTGATCTTGCGGTCTTGCTGTGAAGGTGAGGATGCAAGTGAAATTGCCCAGGACATCAGCGCCATGCTGGCCCATGCCAATCAGGTTATGAACGATTTTGGTACTGAACCAGACCTCTTGCTCGAAGGAGATAGCCCACACGTCCTCGCCTGGCGCGACTGGACCGATCCGGCTGAGGTGGTCACACATGCCGGCGGATTCGAGGAGCAAGGCGTGCTTGACGCGTTGGACATGGCCCGCGGGATTTCCGAACCGCTGCAAGGCGGAGGTCATTTGTACATACAGCCCACGCGCGCGTTGGTCGCCGTAGACGTGAACACCGGGTCAGACACATCGCTGGCCGCTGGAACCAAAGCGAACTTCGCCTGCGCCAAAGCGTTGGCCCGCGCGCTGCGTGTAAGGGGGCTTGGGGGACAAATTACGCTGGACTTGGCACCTATGCCAAAAAAAGACCGACGCGGGTTCGAATCCGCCCTGCGCGCCGCGTTCAAGGCCGACGGTATCGAAACCATCTTGGCCGGATGGACCCCGCTGGGCCATTACGAGCTGCAACGCAAACGCGGCCGAATCCCCCTAACGGAGGTGCTGAAATGAGCTGCCCGATTTGCGGTTCCGACACCGTGATCAAGTTCCGTCCGTTCTGCTCAAAGCGCTGTGCGGATATCGACCTTGCCAAGTGGCTAAACGGGTCATACGCGGTTCCGTCGCAGCGCGAAGAAGACCTTGACACCGACGGTTCACAAGACGAACCAGAGCAACAGCGTCCACATTGAAAAAATGTAAAAAAGCCTCTGGACACTGCTTGGTGCAAGTCATAGAAGGCCTCCACCCAATGATGATAATCGTTCCCGTGCCCGGGTAGCTCAGGGGTAGAGCAGTGGATTGAAAATCCTCGTGTCGGTGGTTCGATTCCGCCCCCGGGCACCACTTCCAGCGTCAACTTGTTGATTTCCCTCAGTTTACTTATGGAAACTGCGCGGGTGTAGGACATGGCGT